>DASWFL010000071.1:0-2597 GCA_036394255.1 Steroidobacteraceae bacterium | reverse complement strand
TGTGAGTCGCCAGCGCCACGTACGGCTCGGCGGCCTTGTACACGCGCGGACTGAGCACGATTTCACCGGCCCTGCGGATGCTGACCGTCTCGTAGGCACTGAAGCCGAAGTTCAGCAGCGCAGCGCTGCCGGTCTCGCGCGCCGTCACTCCAGGCGCCCCCAGCACCACGGCGATCAGGCGCATGCCCGAGCGCTTCGCCGAGCTGATGAGGCAGTAGCCCGCGGTCTCGGTGTGGCCGGTCTTGATGCCATCAACGCTCGGGTCGCGCTCCAGCAGGCCATTGCGATTCTCCTGGTGGATGTTGTTCCAGGTAAATTCGCGCAGTGAGTAGATGCCGTAGTATTCGGGAAAGTCACGGATGATCGCCCGCGACAGCGTGGCCAGGTCCCGCGCCGTACTGTAATGCGTGGGCGAGGGTAGGCCACTGGAGTCCTCGAAGTGCGTGCCGTGCATGCCCAGTTGCTGCGCGTAGCCGTTCATCGCCTGCACGAACGCAGCCTCACTCCCGCCGACCCGTTCTGCCAGCGCGATGGTGGCATCGTTCCCCGATTGCACGATCATGCCCTTGATGAGTACGTCGACCGGAACGCGCGTGCCCACCTGCACGAACGTGCGCGACCCCACCGCGCGCCAGGCATGCTCGCTGATCAGCACCTGCTCATCCATCTTCAACTGGCCCGCGCGCAGGGCGTTGAATACCACGTAAGCACTCATCAGTTTGGTAAGGCTGGCCGGTTCGATGCGCTGGTCGGCATTGCCCTCCGCCAGGACCTGTCCGCTGGCGTAGTCGATCAGCACCCAGCTGCGCGCCGGCGGCGCAGGTGGGCTGGCCAGCGGCGTCAGGGCGCCCGGCAGTGCCGCGTAGCACGTCGCCAGCCAGCCGGCGCCCAGGGCAATCAAACAGGAACGACTCAGGCCCATCGGTATCCTCCGCAGCTGCAAGGGTCGCCGCGCCGGGCGCGGCGGAGCGCAGTGTAGGGGAGCGATCAGTCGTTGGCGAGCCGCGCCTCGGGATACCCCAGGCTCGCAAGCCGTGCCGCGAGCCGGTCGAAGTCCTCGACGCGGGTGATCGGACCGATGCGCACGCGGTGCAGGAGCTGGCCGGTCGCCGTAGTGTCGATCGTGAAGACCTGCGTGATCCCCGCGGCCCGCAGACGTCGGATGAGCCGGTGCGCATTGGCGGCCTCGGCGAAGGCGCCCACCTGGATAAAGAGTGCAACCTGCGGTGGCGGTGTCGACCTCTCCGCCGGCGCCTCTGCCGGTATGGGCGTCGCCCCGGGCGCCGTTTCTGCTGCGGGCAGTGTTGGCGATGCGGCCAGCGCTGGGGCTGCGGGCGGTGCGGGCAGTACTGGCGGTGCTGGCGCGGCGGGCGCCGCCGCTGTGGCAGCCGTCATTCCCTCCGGCAGGACCGTGCGCAGCTCGACGAAGCCCGTACCCGTGCGCACGATGTCGAGGCGCAGCGCGGCTGTGTAGGACAGATCGACGATGCGGTTGGCGACAAAAGGGCCGCGGTCATTGATGCGCACGACGACACTGCGGCCGTTGGCGAGGTTGGTCACGCGCGCGTAGCAGGGAATCGGTAGCGTGCGATGCGCGGCGGTCATCGCGTACATGTCGTAGGGTTCGCCGCTCGAGGTGTTGTGGCCGTGAAAATCAGGGCCGTACCACGAGGCCACACCCCGTTCCGTGTAACCCTCGGCGCTCGCGAGCACCTGATAGCGGCGGCCGTTCACTTCGTAGTAGGGCGGGTTGCCGTGGCCGCTGCGCGGCTCGACACGCGGTACCGCATCAGGCGTGGCGGTGATGTCAGGAGCCGGCGGCGGCGGGGCGGGCGCGGGACGGCGGGGCGTTGAGGCGCAGGCCGCCAACAGCAGCGCGCAGGCGGCGGCTGCCGTGATTACAGCGGCGCGCCGCGCGCTCATCAGGGCGCATCCGCGGCGAGCACGCGCGCCACGAGGGCCTGTGCCAGATCGTGCACCGCCATCGCGTACAGCGGACTGCGGTTGTAGCGCGTGATGACGTAGAAATTCTGGAAACCGACCCGGTAAATGGTACCGGATTCGAGCGCCGCGGGGATGGTCAGGCAGGGCGTATCGTCGCCCAGCAGGCTCGCCACGTTCATGCCGCGGCTGCGCAGCGTACCCAGGGTGTCGGTGAGCGCCAGGCTGGCGGCCGGCGCTGGCGCCGGCGCGGCGCCGAGTTCCGCCTCGACGAGCACAGGCTGGCCGTCTTCCCAGCCGTGCTCCTGCAGGTAATTGGCAATGCTGGCGAAGATGTCGGCCCAATCGTTCCACAGATCGGGATGACCAGCGCCGCCCTCGTGAACTGCATAGCGCTGAAAGCTCGAAGGCATGAACTGCGCCACTCCCATGGCGCCGGCGTAGGAGCCCAGCGTCGTGAGCGGGTTGAGCGCGCCATCGCGACAGAGCAGCAGGAACTGCTCGAGCTCCTGCTGGAAGTACTCGCTGCGCGCCGGATAGTCGAAGGCCAGGGTCGTGAGAGCATCGAGCACTCGGTAACGGCCGGTGATGCGGCCGAAGGAGGTCTCGACGCCGAGTATGCCGAGCAGATACTCGGGCGGCACGTGCCGCTCCAT
>DASWFL010000070.1:0-10275 GCA_036394255.1 Steroidobacteraceae bacterium | reverse complement strand
CCGAGTACGACGACAGTCGGGTCACGACCCATGGAGACATCCATGGCGGAATTCAGCGCCTGGATCATGTTCATTTGCGCCATCTGCGGGCCTTCAGGTGGTGGCGGAGATTTCGGCCCGCAGCATTTCGCGCTGCCGTCGCAGGTGCTCGGGAATCTGCTTGAAGACGTCCTCGAACATCAGGTCGCGATCGAGACGTGGCCCCTCGTTCATGGTGCCGTAGCTGAGCGCCTCCTTCCACGAGGCAACCACCTGCGCGTCGAGCTCCTCGCTCAGACTCTGGCGGCGCTCCTCCGACCAATCACCCAGCGCGATCAGGTGTTGCTTGAGCCGCTCGACCGGATCGCCCAGGGGCCAGCTCTGGTATTCATCGCGCGGCCGATAACGCGCCGGATCGTCGCTGGTCGAATGGGCCGCCGCGCGGTAGGTGACCAGTTCGATCACCGTGGCGCCACCGCCCGTGCGGGCGCGATCCGCGGCCCAGCGGGTCGCGGCGTAGACGGCCAGAAAATCATTGCCGTCGACGCGCAGGCCAGGCAGTCCGTAGGCCGGCCCGCGCGCCGCGAATGAGCTCTGCTCACCGCCGGCGGTGCCTTGAAAGGTAGAGATTGCCCACTGGTTGTTGACGACATTGAGGATCACCGGCGCGCGATACACGGACGCGAACAGCAGGGCGTGGTGGAAGTCCGCCTCCGCCGTACTGCCCTCGCCGGTCCAGGTCGCGGCGATGTGATTCTCGCCCTTGATGGCCGCGGCCATCGCCCAGCCCACGGCCTGTGGAAACTGCGTCGCCAGATTCCCGGAGATTGAAAACAGGTTGGCCTGGGCCGAATGGTACATGACCGGGAGCTGGCGGCCCTTGCACATGTCGCGCGTGTTGGACAGCAGCTGGCACATCAGCGCGACCAGGGGCCGGCCGCGCACTACCTGCAGGCCCTGGTTGCGGTAGGCCGGAAACAGCATATCCCCGGGTTGCAGTGCCATGCCGGCGGCGACCGACACGGCCTCCTCACCGGTACTCTTCATATAGAAGGAGAGTTTGCCCTGCCGCTGCATGCGCACGGAACGATCGTCGAACAGTCGCGTGAGCAGCATATGGCGCAGGCCGATCTGCAGCTCCTGCGCCTCCAGGTGCGGGTGCCAGGGGCCTACTGCGCGGTGCGCATCGTCGAGCACCCGCACCAGGCCGTTCGCCTGCTCGCCGAGCTCGCGCCAGGAAGCGGTAATTTCCGGCCGGCCGATCGCGCCCGGCTTCGAGACGCGCAGATAACTGAAATCCGGCGGCTGACCCGGGCGGGCGGGAGGAGCAGGCACGTGCAGGCGGGAGCGGTTCGGCATGGGATTCTCAGGTCCTGAAGGGGTCGCGCTTCTATTGTGCAGCATACCGCCGCCAGCGGGCGGCCCTCAATTCAATTCAGTTGCCGTCACTGCGACGAATGAGTACTTTGCAGCCAGCCATGGACAGCAAAGACGAATTTCGGCATGCACTGCAGCTGAGCCCGCTCCGCCACAGCAGCACCGCCACGACGCTGCCGGGGCTGGTCGTCGAGCAGTTGCGGCACTTCGGGGTCGATCCGGATTCCGAGTGCGGGCGCGTGCTCGGGCGGCTCGTGCGCCAGCTCGGTGCGGCCAACTGCGCCGCGCACGAGCTGTGGGAGCTCACGGTGCGCACCCTCGGAATTCTCAACCGGCAGGACCGCATCGCCTGGTACAACGCCAAACGCTTCGCCTGCTTCCAGCTGGCCAAGGTCCTCGATACGCTGCAGAACCCGCTGCGTTCCACCTACCAGGCGCTGGTCGACGATATGAGCACGGCGGGCGCGAAGGGTCCGAATCCGCTCTTCGACAATGTCACGGCACTGTTCAGCGCGACACCCGTGATCACGCGCACGGCCACCTACGTCTACGCCTGCACCGAGTGGATCGAGGACGCCTTCAAGGGCCGCGAGCTGCTGCACGAGATCTATTCGCGCCTGCTCAATCCGACCTCGATCTGTCTCGCCAATCATATCGTACACCTGGAGGCGGGCCCCGAGGCCGCCGCCTACTTCGCCTGGAACTTCAATTCCGGCATGGCGGCGATCGATAGCACGCTGGCGCATTTGCTCGGCGCGCGCGACATCGTGCTGTCCAGCCGCAATGTGTATGGCGGCACTTACCAGCTGCTGCACGACTGGTATGGCAAGAAGGCCAACCTCGATGTGGCGCTGGAATGGTTTGACGGGGAGTCAGCGGCGGAGTTCGCCGTGCAGCTCGCGGCGGTGACCGCGCGCCACGCCGATCGCCTCGCTGCAGGTCGCCAGATCTTCATCTACCTCGAATCCCCCTGCAATCCGCACGGCTACGTGCTCGATGTGCCGGGGATCTGCCGGCTGGCGCATGCGCGCGGCCTGACCGTTATCTGCGACGCCACGATCGGCACGCCGTTCCTGCAGCCGACATTGCGCCGCGCCGATCCGGCCGAGCGCCCTGACTTCGTCATACATTCCTATACGAAGGATCTGTGCGGCTCGGGCAATACCACCGCCGGGGTGGTGATCGCCCGCGGCGAGCGCATGTTCCTGCCCAAGGGTGAGACGGTGCGGGCCCGCGGTCATGACGGACATGAGCGCGAGTGCCGCTGGGACGAGACCATGTTCTGGAACGTGTATTACGTGAAGGGCGCGTTCCTGGATTCCGACAAGGCCTTCGAGGTGCTCAGCGGCTTGCGCACGGTGGAGCTGCGGCTGCTGACCAAGTGCATCAACACCGTCGTTCTGGCGCGCGCACTGGCGCTCCACCCGCAGATCAACGTGCACTGCGCCGGGCTTCCGGGTCATCCCAATGCGCAGTTGTGCTCGCGATTGATGACGCTGGGGCTGCCGGCGCCCCTGTTTACGATCGATTTCGAGCGCCAGGCCGCGGTCGTCTCGCGCCCGATGATGAAGCGGCTGTTTGACAGCCTCGAGCCCGCATTCGGGCTGCAGGTGAGCCTCGGCCAGATGAACACGGTCGTCCTGTCCCCGGCGCTCACCAGTCATTCGGAAATGTCAGACGAAGCGCTGCGGCAGGCGGGCATCGCGCCGAGCACGGTACGCATCAGCGTCGGAGATGAGGATCCGCGCTTTCTGCTCGAGCATCTGCGGCGTGCGGCGGCGCTGGCGGGCGGCAGCGAGTTGCCGGCCCTGGCGGCAGGATTCCCCGCCGAAGATCAGGTTGCGAAGATCTACCGCGAGGTCTACCTGGACGTGCACAGCCGCTGGGTCGAACGGCGCCTGACGTTCCGGGGCGCGCCGGCCTGAGGGGCTGCGCATGCGCGCCTGGGTGCTGGAGCAGCTCGGGCAGCCGCTGCGCCTGCGGGACCGTCCCGCCCTGGTGCCGGCCCCGGGCCAGCTGCATCTTGAGGTGCAGGCCTGTGCCGTGTGCCGCACCGATCTGCACCTGGTCGATGGAGAGTTGCCTGAAACTCCGCTCCCACGGGTGCCGGGGCATGAGATCGTGGGCCGGGTCCTCGCGCTCGGCAGCGGCGTGAGCGGGTGGCAGGTGGGCGATCGCGCCGGCGTACCCTGGCTGGCCTGGACCTGCGGGGTGTGCGATCCCTGCCGCCGGGGCGATGAGAATCTCTGCGTGCGCGCACGCTTCACGGGCCAGCACGTCGATGGCGGCTTTGCCACCGAGGTCGTGGCGGACGCGCGTTTTGCAGTTGCGCTGCCCGATCATTACAGCGACGAACAGGCGGCTCCGTTGCTGTGCGCGGGGCTGATCGGCTGGCGCGCCCTCAAGGCCGCCGGACCCGCGACGCGCCTGGGCCTGTACGGGTTTGGTGCCGCCGCACACCTCGTCGCGCAGCTGGCGCGCGCGGGAGGCCAGGAATGCTACGCCTTCGCGCGCCCGGGTGATGCGGCCGCGGTGGCTTTCGCAAGGACGCTGGGCGCCATCTGGGCAGGAGGTTCCGATGAGCCGTCCCCTGTGCCACTGGACGCCGCGATCATCTTTGCGCCGGTCGGCGCCCTCGTCCCCGCAGCGCTCCGGGCCGTGCGTCCGGGCGGCACCGTCGTCTGCGCCGGCATCCACATGAGCGAGATTCCCGCTTTCCCCTACGAAATCCTTTGGGGCGAGCGGACGCTGCGCTCGGTGGCGAATCTGACGCGGCGCGACGCGCGCGAGTTTTTCGACGTCGCCGCGCGGACGGACTTCCGCGTGTCGACCGTGCGTTATGCACTGGCGGACGCCAACCAGGCCCTGAGCGATCTGCGCGCGGGGCGCATCAGCGGCGCGGCGGTCCTGCGCTGCCAGGCGGACTGCACTCAACCCTGAGGCTGGCCGCAAGCGCTCTTGCGGCGAGCCCGGGTCGATGCGCCTACGGGGGGGAATTCACGAATAATTGTGCCTGCGACAGGGGCACGCCGTTGATCGAACCGTTCACCAGGTCGCTGATGACATCGCCGAAGGCATCGGTCTCCGTATAGGCCGTGTTCGGCACCAGCCCATCGTACGGTAGGCTGGTCGCCTTGCCGGTGAAGTCCCACAGGACACTGGTCCAGGACTGAAGTTGCCGCGATCCCACCCGCGTGCCCTTGTAATAGCGTCCGCAAGTCTCGGTTGCATACACTTCGCCCGACACTCCTGTATCCGTGAAAGCTGTAACGAACGTGCTCGTGACCAGCCCACTGCAATTGATCGTGGGCAGCAGATTGGGTGGTGCATTCAGATTGATGGTTCCCGCCGTCGCGGCGGCACAGACAAATAGTCCAACTGTCAGCATTGAGCCCTTCATTGGTTTCTCCCATCATCACAGTGGCCGCGGATGGTAGTGCGCGTGTTTCGAAATGCGGAGCCGTCGGCGGATGGCGACACCCGACCCGGACTTGCTGCTTTACATTAAATGTGCAGCCGATATCCCACATTCGTCAGGGTCTCGATGCCGCCTCCCGGCGCTGGCGTGTCGCCCAGCTTCTGCCGCAGGCGATGCACGAGCTGCTTGAGCAACTGGCGATCGCCCCCCGCACGCTGGCCCCAGACGTGCTTCAGCAGGCGCTCCGTCGTGACCGGTTGCCCGGCATTGGCGATCAGCAGCTGCAGCAGTCTCGATTCCAGCGGCGTCACCCGGTGGACGACTTCGCCGACGCGCAGCTCCAGTGCAGCAGGGTCGAGCCGAAACACTCCGGCGCTGCTGTGATCCTCGATGGCGCTGCCGGCGCGGCGCGCCAGCGCCTTGACGCGCGCGATCAGGGTACGCGGACTGTAGGGCTTGCCCAGG
Organism: Steroidobacteraceae bacterium; assembly: GCA_036394255.1. Taxonomy (GTDB): domain Bacteria; phylum Pseudomonadota; class Gammaproteobacteria; order Steroidobacterales; family Steroidobacteraceae; genus FEN-1191. The sequence continues at coordinate 5,036 of DASWFL010000070.1, read as the reverse complement.
TAGTCATCGGCGCTGAGCTCCAGCGCGCGAACCAGGTCGGCTTCTTCACTGCGTACCGTGAGCATCAGGATGGGCAGTTTCGATTCGCGCCGCAGCGCCTGGCACAGCTCGAAGCCGGAGCCACCCGGAATATTGATGTCGAGTATCGCGAGGTCCGGGTGCTCCTCGTGAAACACGGCCAGCGCGTTCTGGTATGAGACCGCCGGCACGACCAGCATGCCCGCCCGCCGCAGCGCGAAACTCGTCACCGCCAGCATGTCCGGATCATCGTCGACGAGCAGGATCTTCACGCGCTCGCTCCGCCCGGCAGGCTCAGCACGAAGCGCGTGTGCGCGTCCGCCGTGCGCTCGACGCGGACCGTGCCGGCATGCCGCTCGATGATCGAGCGCACGATCCACAAGCCCAGTCCCAGGCCGGGCGCATCCGGTTCGGCGTTATCGCCGCGGCGAAAGCGCTCGAAAATGGCGCCGGGATCCCCCGGCGGAAGCCCCACGCCGGCATCGTCGACCCAGGTCTCGACCCGTGCGCCGGCCGGGGCGGCACCGATCCGGATCGTACTGCCCCGGGGTGCAAACTTGGCCGCGTTTGACAGCAGATTGACGTACACCTGCTGCAGGCGCTGCGCGTCGCCCGGCACGGTGCCGCCCTGCAAGGCCCCAAAATCCAGGGCGACATCCAGCTCCGACTGCGCCAGGAGCGGCCGCATCAATTCCGTGGCCTCACGCGCCGTGGCCTCCAGGGACACTTCCTGTCGCCGCAGCTCCAGCTGCCCGGACTCGATGCGCACGCTCTCGAGCAGGTTGTCGATCAGGCGCATCAGGCGCAGTACGCCGCGCTCCACGTTGGCGAGCAGGGAGTGCTGTCCGGCCGTATCGATGGTGTCGATGCCATCGCGCAGCATCTCGATGGCCGCCAGCTGGGCGGCGAGCGGCGTGCGAAATTCATGCGAGATATTGCCGAGCACGCTGTCGCGCGCGCGGCGCACGGCTTCGAGTTCCGTTTCATCGCGCAGCAGCTGCACCTGGCGGCCATCCGCAGGCGGCGCGCTCACGATTATCGTGGAGCGCACGAGGCCGTCGGCGAGCTTGAGCTGTTCGGCGGCGCGTGCGGCTCGCCCCTGGCGCGCCGCGATGATCGGACAGGCCCGCTCGCAGGGCCGCTCCGCGCTCGCCAGATGAGGGTGCAGCACATCGCCGCAGAACCGGCCGATGACGCCACTCGCCGCTCCCGGGGCGCTGCGCGTGAACTGGAGATTGGCGTACACGATGAGGCGCTGCTCGTCGGTGACGAATACCCCTTCGACCACGCCGCTGAGGACGGCCTGCGCCTGCGCCTCGCGACTGCGCAGGCGCGCGGTGAGCTCGATCAGGTTCTGCCGCATCTCGTCCATGGCGTGCGCCAGCGAATCCAGTTCGCGCGGGACCACCGTGGGCACGGCCGGGCTGAAATCGCCCTGGCCGATGCGCCGCGCCATCTCGGCCAGCCGCACGACCGGTGCCGCAAGCCAGCGCCCGGAAACCAGGCCGGCGAGGCCGGCCAGCGCCGCGACCAGCAGGGCGACCAGTATCACGGCGCGGCGGTAGGCGGCGGCCGAGCGGTCGAAATCGGCAGCCGGCAACCGCGCGTCGAGCAGCGCGACCGGCTCGCCGGTGGCATTGATCATGACGACGCTCGCGGCGTAGCAGTCCAGGGCCGCCACGCGCGCGGCGGCGTGCACGCCGTTGGTGAGCGCGGCGGCGTGCAGCGGTGTCAGCGGGTCAGCGTCGGGTGCGCGGTAGCTGGCGAGGCTCTGCACGTCGATCGTCGCGCCGCTCTGCCGGCCCGCCTCGGTCAGCACGGTGCCGGCGAGTGCCTGCAGCATCAGGACTTCGAAGTCCGGATGCGTGGCAGTCGGAACGAGCGCGCCCAGGAGCGGGGGGCCGCCGCCGCGCGGTCCGAGTGCAAAGCGCTCGCCCTGCTCGGCACGGGCGGCGGCAATCTCGGGCCAGGCCGGGGCGGCCGCCGAGGCGGCGATGATGGTGTCGGCGCGCCGCACCAGGCAGCTCGTGGCGCGTACGGACTCGCAGTAATTGCGCAGGAACAGGCCCAGGGCTGGCGCAGCCGGATCCTCGAGCAGACGCATCAGCGTGGGATTTCCCGCCAGGGCACGCGCGGCGATCAGGTTGCTCTCGCCCAGCCGCCGGAAATATTCGCGCGCCGAACTGGCGGCCAGCTCCGCGCGCGCCAGGGCCTGCCTGGCCGCGAACTGGCTCACGATCACCGAGGAGGCCAGCGCCATCACGGTGAGCGCCACCAGGACGATCAGCAGGCTCCCCGCGCTCAGCCACGTGGCGAGCCGGTACTTGCGCGATGGTACCGGCGGCACGCTCACCGTGGCGCCAGCCGCGGCGCCGGCGCACTGGCCTTGCGGGTCCGTCCGCTGCGCAGTTCCGGATGGCTCCCTTCCAGCAGTGTCTTGAGTGCGAGCGTAAGCAGCGCGAGCATGGCAAGCAGTGAGGCCGTGGCAAAGGCGCCGACGAAATTGTACTCGTTGTAGAGGATTTCCACATGCAGGGGCAGGGTGTTGGTCTCACCCCTGATGTGGCCGGAAACCACCGACACCGCGCCGAATTCCCCCATGGCGCGCGCATTGCACAGCAGGATTCCGTAGAGCATTCCCCAGCGCACGTTGGGCAGCGTCACGACGCGGAATATGCGCCAGCCCCCCGCGCCCATGGACAGGGCCGCTTCCTCGTCATCGCGCCCCTGTGCCTGCATGAGCGGAATCAGCTCCCGCGCGATGAAGGGAAAGGTGATGAAAGTGGTGGCGAGCACCATGCCCGGCATCGCGAAGATGACCTTGAAATCGTGGTCGCTGAGCCAGCCGCCGAACCAGCCGCGGGCGCCGAACACCAGCACGAAGACCAGACCGGCGATGACCGGCGATACGGCGAAGGGCAGATCGATGAGGGTCAGCAGAAAGCCCTTGCCGCGAAATTCGAACTTGCTGATCGCCCAGGCCGCCGCCACGCCGAAGATCGTATTGAGCGGCACCGAGATCGCCGCCACCGTGAGGGTCATGCGCATCGCGGCCAGCGCGTCGGCATCGGCGAGCGCCCGCCAGTAGGCGAATACGCCATGGGCGAAGGCCTGCACGAAGACGGTGATCAGCGGCAGCAGCAGGAACAGCATCATGTACAGCACCGCCACGCTCACCAGGAAGACACGCCCGAGGACCCGGCCCGCGCCGGAGCTGCCGGGGAAATCCTCACGCTGTCTCATCGTGTCCCCAGGTGGCGCCGGTGCAGCGCCAGCTGCGCGGCATTGACCATGAACATCATGGCGAAGGACAGCAGCAGCATGGCGACAGCCACGACCGCCGCTTCGCGGTACTGGAACTGCTCCAGTTTGGTCATGATCACCAACGGCACGATTTCGGAAACGAGCGGTATATTGCCGGCAATGAAGATCACCGAACCGTACTCACCCAGCGCCCGTGAAAAGGCCAGGGCGCTGCCGGTGATCAGCGCCGGGAGCAGGGCCGGGAAAATGACGCGGCGAAAGACCAGCAGGGGTCCGGCCCCCAGCGTGTCCGCCGCGCGCTCCAGGTCCTGGTCCAGATCGGCAATCACGGGCTCCAGGGTGCGCACCACGAAGGGCAGGCCGATGAAGCTCAGCGCGACGATGACGCCGAGCGGCGTGAACGCGACCTTGATGCCCAGTGGAATCAGAAGCCGGCCGAGCCAGCCGTTGGGTGCGTAGAGGGTCGTCAGGGCAATGCCCGCGACTGCCGTGGGCAGGGCGAAGGGCAGGTCGACCAGGGCATCGAGCAGGCGCCGGCCGGGAAATTCATAGCGCGTGAGCACCCAGGCGATGAGCAGGCCGAACACGCCATTCACCGCTGCCGCGATCAGGCTCGCGCTCACGCTCAGCCTGAATGAGGCCAGCACGCGCGGGGAGGCGAGGACGTGCACCCATTGGGTCAGCGGCAGCCCGTTGGCACTCAGCACCACCGCCGCCAGCGGAATGAGGACAATCAGGCTGAGGTAGGTAACCGAGTAACCCATGGTCAACCCGAAGCCGGGCAGGATCTGATGGCGGCGCGGCTTGCCGAGCAGCCGGGTGGCCCCGAGGAGTTTCATGGCTCGGTTTCGATCGCGAACAGCACGGCCGCCCGTGAGCGGGGCGTAAACAGTGGCGCGAGCTCACCGATGAGCGCCTGGGCGAGCGGCCCCGGCGCCGCGGGCAATTCCAGCACGATCAGCACCGGTTCGGACTGCGCGGCCACGTCGCTGAGCCAGCCACGCAGGTCGCCCACAAAGCGCTCGCCACGCAGGTCCAGACCGTGCGCACTGCGCAGGTCGGCCCGCGTGTCGAGGAGCTTGCGCTGCGCTTCGACCACTTCGCTCCGGCTCGCTTCGGGCCGCTGCACGGTGACGGCGGTCGTGGGCACGGGCAGGTGCCGCATGGCGCTCGACACCAGCGCCAGCAGCGCGCTGCTGCGCATTTCCTCGCCGGCGTAAATCAGCATGCGCGTGGGGAGTGAAGCCAGCGGCGGAATGCACAACAGGCGGCGCGCACCCTGCGCCACCGCGGCGCCGATGGCGACCGCGGTATCTGCGGCGAGGGGCAGCACGCAGATGCCCGCGTCCAGGCGCTCGGTGTGCGCTCCGGCCGGCGGCAGGCGGATGACACGCGCCTGCATGCTACGCAGCAATTGTGTCAGCAGCGGGGTGGCCTCGAGCGCGGCACTCTGTGCCTCGTCGCTGGTCAGCAGGCGGAAGCTCGAAATCGGAGTGGGCAGCGCATGGAGCCGGCGTACGCCCAGATTGACGGTGTCACCCACACTGAGAGGCACGGCACTCTGCTCAGCCGCCGAGCGCAGCGCCTCCACGCTCGGGGCTTCCCCTGAGCCGCGGCCCGCACCCGTCGCCGTTTCCACGCCGCTGAGTTCGTCGAGCTCGATGCTGACATACTGCTGGTGTCCGGCAAAAGTCAGTGCGCGCACCTTGCCGCTCGCAAACGGCGGGCTCTGTGGTGCGCTGGTCTGGGGCGCG
>DASWFL010000069.1:0-10705 GCA_036394255.1 Steroidobacteraceae bacterium | reverse complement strand
ACCTCGGCAGGAGCGAGGGGTGGATATTCAGGATCGCGCCGGCGTAATGGCCGGTGAATTGCGGCGAGAGGATGCGCATGAATCCGGCCAGTACCACGAGCTGCGCGCCGCTGGCGTCGATCTGCGCGCGCAGCGCGGCTTCAAAGGCCGCGCGATCGGCAAATTCCTCGGCCGGCAGGATCTCGACCTGGAGCCCCATTTCGCCTGCCAGGAGCGCGCCCGCCGCATCCTTGCGGTCGGCGATGACCCGCACGATGCGTGCCCCGATCTGCCCCGCGGCGCAGGCCCGGGCGATGGCCGCCATATTGCTGCCGCGGCCGGAAATGAGGACCGCCAGCGCCAGGCCCCCGGCACTCATGAGTGGATGATGACGCCGCCATCGCCGCGACGCACCTCGCCGATCAGCTGCGCAGCTTCGCCAGCCTGGCCCAGCAGCTCCAGCGCCGCGGTCGCGGAGGCTGTGGGCACAATGATCGCCATGCCAATGCCGCAGTTGAAGGTGCGGTACATCTCGGCGTCGCTGATGTTGCCGGTCTGCGCCAGCCAGTCGAAGACCGGATCGCGCGGCCAGGCGGCGCGTTCCAGGTGCACTTCGAGTCCGGCGGGCAGCACGCGCGGAATATTGTCGGTGAGTCCGCCGCCCGTGATGTGGGCGCAGCCGTGCACGCGCCCGGCGCGCAGCAGCTGCAGCAATGAACGCACGTAGATGCGGGTCGGCGTCAGCAGCCGCTCGTACAGCGTCTTGCCTGCCAGTTGCGTGCCCGCGTTGGCGCCCGCCACCGAGATGAGCTTTCGTATCAGGGAATAACCGTTGGAATGCGGCCCGCTCGAGGCCAGTCCGATCACCGCGTCGCCCGCCTGCACGGCGCTGCCGTCGATGATCGAATCGTGCTCGACCACGCCCACGCAGAAGCCCGCCAGGTCGTAATCATCGCCGTGGTACATGCCGGGCATCTCGGCTGTCTCACCGCCCACCAGCGCCGCGCCCGCCTGGACGCAGCCCTCGGCGATGCCGCTGATGACGCTGGCCGCGACCTCCACGTCCAGCTTGGCGGTCGCGTAGTAGTCGAGAAAAAGCAGCGGCTCGGCGCCCTGGACGACGACGTCATTGGCGCACATGGCGACGAGGTCGATGCCAATCGTGCTGTGCAGTTGGGTGTCGATCGCGAGCCGCAGCTTGGTGCCGACTCCGTCCGTGCCCGCGACCAGCACCGCCCGCCGGTAGCCCGCCGGGATCTCCACCAGCGCGCCGAATCCGCCGATGCCCGCCAGCACCTCGGGGCGTAGCGTGCGCCTCACCAGCGGCTTGATGCGCTCGACCAGCGCATCGCCGGCATCGATGTCGACGCCGGCATCGCGATAGCTGTAGCTGCGCCTGTCGTTCATGCGGACTCTATAAATGGGGCGCGATATAGTAGCCGAACCGATGCGTCACCTGCCCAACATCATCTGCCTGCTGCGGATTGCGCTGATCTGGCCGATCGTCGGGAGCCTTGCTGCGGGCGAATATCGTTTCACGCTGTTGCTGTTTGTGGTCGCTGGCGCCAGCGACGGGCTGGATGGCTGGCTGGCCAAGCGCTTTGGATGGACGAGCCGGCTGGGCAAGTTCCTCGACCCCCTGGCGGACAAGCTGCTGCTCGTGTCGGTATTTCTGGTGCTGTGCTGGCTGCAACGCGTGCCCTTCTGGCTGGGCGTGATCGCGGTGGGGCGCGACGTCATGATCGGCCTGGGCGCCATCCTCTACCGCATCGGCTGGGGAGCGCTGCATGCCCGCCCCATCCTGGCCAGCAAGGTCAATACCTTCCTGCAGATCCTCTACATCAGCCTGGTGGTGTTGCGCGCCGGCTTTGGCCAGCCGCCGCAGACCGTCATTGACGCCATGGCCGCGGCGGTCACGCTGACGGTGCTCGTCAGCGGCGGAGCTTACCTGCGCGAATTCACCGGCCGCGCGCTGCAGATCGCGGCGCAGGGCTGAAGCCAGGCAGCGATGCGGCAGCTACCGCTGAGCGTACGCCTGCGCGATCGCGCGCTGTTCGAGAGCTTCCACGCAGGACCGAACGCCACGACCGTCGCGCAGCTCCTGACGCTTGCGGTGCAGGCGCCGCCCGGCCTGACCTGGGTGTACGGCCCGGCCGGCAGCGGCAAGACGCACCTGCTGCAGGCGATCTGTGCGCGCGCCGGCGCCACGGCGCTGTATCTGCCGCTCAGCCAGGTCGCCGCGCTGCAGGCCGCGGCACTGCGCGAGTGGCAGGGGGCAGGGTGCCTGTGCATCGATGAACTGGCGACGGTGGTGGGCCAGCTCGAGTGGGAACGCGAACTGTTCGCGCTGTACCGCGATTGTGAGGAGCGCGCCGCCACGCTGGTGATGGCGGCGCGCGAAACACCGGCACAACTGCCCTTCGCCCTGCCTGATCTCGCCTCGCGCTGCGCCGCCGGCCAGCGCCTCGGGCTCATTGCCCTCGATGAGCCGGAGCAGTGCGAGGCGCTGCGCCTGCGTGCCCGCCAGCGCGGCTTTGAGCTGCCGGAGGAATCGGCGCGTTACCTGCAGCGCCGCCTGCCGCGCGACATGGCGAGCCTGTTTGCCCTGCTCGATGAACTCGACACGGCCGCCCTGGCCGCGCAGCGCCGCCTGACCGTGCCGTTCATCCGCGACGCCCTGGCACGGCGCCGCGGCGAAGGCGGCTAGATCCTCAGCCGCGGCCGAGATCGTCCGCGCCTTTCCAGAAGCGGGTCCAGCGCGTCACGACGCGGTCCGGATAATTCCGGCTGCTCACGCTCCCGTTGTAGCGCCCGAGCGCGCGGCGCACGTCGTTGTGCTCGGCGGCCAGGTAGTGACGCAGGATCGCGCAACCCATGCGGATGTTTGCCTCGACGCCTACCAGCTCGCGCCGCTGCATGCCGAGCTGCTCGGGCCAGAAGGGCATGACCTGCATCAGCCCGACCGCCCCGCTGGCCGATACCGCCCAGCGATCGAAGCGGCTCTCGACCTCGAGCACCGCGAGCACGAGTCCCGGTGGGAGCGAGGCCGCATCGGGGCGATGGGTCTCGCAGTAGACCGTCCGCAGCACCGCCATGCGCTCCTCGCGATCGGCCAGGTAGCGGCGCAGCCGCGGCTCCATCAGCGTGTACCACACCGCCGAGTCGTACTGATCGCCGAAGCATTGCGCGGTCTGAATCGCCTGCTGCACCACCGCGCGCAGCTCGGGATCCTGCTGCGCCCCGGCGTTTTCCGCAGCCGTGCCCATCGTACTGGCGGCCGCGAGGAGCAGCGGCAGGAGTGCGACGGCCCGCCGCAGCCGCGCGGGCGCGGGACGGGCCGGATCAGCCCTCGAAGCGGGCGCGGATGAAGGCGGCGACGGAGGCAAGCGGGATGTCCTCGTTGTCGGTGGCGCGCCGGTGCCGGTATTCGCAGCTCCCCGCCGCGAGGCCCCGCTCGCCCAGGACCAGGCGGTGGGGAATGCCGAGCAACTCGGCATCGGCGAACTTGACGCCCGGGCGGGCGTCGCGATCGTCGTAGAGCACCTCGATGCCCGCGGCGACGAGGGCCGCGTACAGCGCGTCGGCGGCGGCGCGCACCGGTGCTGATTTTTGCAGATTGAGCGGAATGAGTACCACATGGAAGGGGGCGAGGGGGGCCGGCCAGATGATGCCGCGCTCATCGTGGTTCTGTTCGATCGCCGCCGCCACGATGCGCGTCACACCAATGCCGTAGCAGCCCATCAGCATGGTCACCGCCTTGCCCGACTCGTCCAGAACCGCGGCATTCATCGCAGTGCTGTACTTGCTGCCGAGCTGGAAGATATGTCCCACCTCGATGCCCCGCACGATCTTGAGCCGCCCCTGGCCCGAGGGGCTGGCATCGCCTTCGACCACGTTGCGCAGGTCGGCGGCTGCAGCCTCCGGCAGGTCGCGCCCCCAGTTCACGCCGCGCAGGTGCAGGTCCGGCGCGTTGGCGCCGCAGACAAAATCGGCCGCGTGCAGCGCGGCGTGATCGGCATAGATCCGGCCCTTCAGCCCAAGCGGACCGAGGTAGCCGGCCTCCCCGCCGCTCGCGGCCTGGATTGCGGCCGTGCCCGCCATGCGCAGCGGGCTGGCGATGCCCGGCAGTTTCTGCGCCTTGACCGCGTTGAGCTCGTGATCGCCACGCAGCACGAGCGCCACGGCCGCACCGTCCTCGCCATCGACCAGCAGCGTCTTGAGGCAACGCTCGGGCGGGGTCTCCAGAAAGGCACTGACGGCCGCGATGGTCTTCATCCCGGGCGTGGCCACCTCCTGCAGCGGCTGACGCGGCGCGGGTCGCGGACCGGACGGCGGCGCTGCCGGAGCCAGCTCGACGTTGGCTGCAAAAGTGTCGGCGTCGCTGATCGCGAGCGCATCCTCGCCCGAATCGGCGAGGACCTGGAACTCCTCCGAAGCGCTGCCGCCGATCGCGCCGGGATCGGCCTGCACGACCCTGAAATCGAGCTGCATGCGCGTGAACATGCGCGTGTAGGCCTCGCGCATGGCCGCATAGCCTGAGCGCAGCGAAGCCTCTCCGAGGTGGAAGGAATAGGCGTCCTTCATGATGAATTCGCGGGCGCGCATCACGCCGAAACGCGGCCGCACCTCGTCGCGGAACTTGGTCTGGATCTGGTAGAAGTTGACCGGCAACTGGCGGTAACTGTGCAGTTCGCGCCGGGCGATATCGGTGATCACCTCTTCGTGCGTAGGTCCGAAGACGAATTGCCGCTCGTGCCGATCCTGCAGGCGCAGCAGCTCGGGCCCGTACTCGGCCCAGCGGTGCGATTCCTGCCACAGCTCGGCGGGCTGAATCGCCGGCATCAGGATCTCCAGCGCCCCGGCCCGGTCCATTTCCTCGCGCACGATGTGCTCGACCTTGCGCAGCACCCTCAGCCCCAGGGGCAGCCAGCTGTAGATGCCGGCGGCGACACGCCGGATCAGCCCGGCGCGCAGCATCAGCTGGTGGCTCAGAACCTCCGCTTCGGCGGGAGTTTCCTTGGTGGTGGTGATCGGATACCGGGAAAGTCGCATGCGGGCCGCGTCGGTGGTGAATTCGCCGGCAATCCTAGCAGATGCGCGTGCGCCGGCCCCGCTCGCTGGTTGGACGCCGTGCGGGCAGGACCCTATCATGTCGGGCTCATGAACGATCAGGATCCCGTCCCGGGCGCGCGGCCACGCCGTCGCGCCATTTACCTGCTGCCCAACCTGCTGACCACGGGCTGCCTGTTCTCGGGTTTCTATGCGATCGTCGCCGCGATCGACGGTAATTTCGAGCGCGCAGGCATGGCGGTGTTCGTGGCGATGCTGTTCGACGGGCTCGATGGCCGGGTGGCGCGCCTGACCAGCACCGAGAGCGCCTTCGGCAAGGAATACGACAGCCTTGCGGACATGGTGGCCTTCGGCGTGGCGCCGGCCATCGTTTCCTACCAATGGGGTGTCGCGCGCATTGCCGAGTACGGCCGTGCCTGGGGGCGCCTGGGCTGGCTGGCGGCTTTCTTTTATGCGGTGGCCGCGGCGCTCCGTCTGGCGCGCTTCAACACGCGGGTGGCCACGCAGGACAAGCGTTATTTCGAGGGCCTGCCCAGTCCCTCCGCGGCGGCCGTGGTGTCCGGCTTCATCTGGGTCTCGACCGAATGGCGCGAGCCCGGACTGGCGGGCCTGATCGTCGCCTTCAGCGTGACCGCGCTCGCCGGTGCGCTGATGGTCAGTCCCCTGAGCTTTCCGAGTTTCAAGAATTTCGACTGGACGCGCCCGGTTCGCTTCGTGTGGCTGGTGATCGCGGTGCTGGTACTCGTGGTGATCGCCGGCGATCCCTCGCGCGCGCTGCTGCTGAGCTTCGGCGCCTACGCGCTCTTTCCGCCGCTCGCCTGGGTTGTGCGGCGCCTGCGGCGGATGCGGCGGCGGGAGCGCGCCTAGTTGGGCCGCGACCTGCGCAGCGCGCAGTATCTGGAGGCTCTGGGGATCGAGTCCTGGGTGCTGCGCCGGCCGGCAGCCCCGCTCCCGGCCGCAGCACCCAAAGCGGTCGAGCACCCTTTGGTCGCCCCGCTGCCGCTGTCGCCGCAGCCATCGCTGCCATTGTCGCCGCAGCCACCGCCGCCAGCGAGGGTTCCAGGCGCGGCGGCCGACTGGCAGGCGTTGGCGGCCGAGGTCGCGGCCTGCGTGCGCTGCCGGCTGCACCAGAGTCGCACCCAGACGGTTTTCGGGGTCGGCGACCCGAACGCCGAACTGCTGGTGATCGGCGAAGCGCCCGGCGCCGATGAAGACCGCCAGGGCGAGCCCTTCGTCGGTCGCTCCGGGCAATTGCTGAACTCGATGCTGCTCGCGGCCGGCCTGCCGCGCGCGAGCGTCTACATCGCCAATATCATCAAGTGCCGTCCGCCGGATAACCGCGAACCCCTGCCTGAGGAAGTGCGCTGCTGCCTGCCGTACCTGCAGCGCCAGATCGATCTGCTGGGGCCGCGGCTGATGCTCGCCGTCGGGCGTGTCGCCGCGCAGAACCTGCTCGGGATCGAGACTCCGCTGGGCAAGCTGCGCGGGGCCGTGCATCGCTTCGGCACGCGCGGCACGCCCCTGATCGTCACCTACCATCCGGCCTACCTGCTGCGCAGTCCGCGGGAGAAACGCAAGGCCTGGCAGGATCTGCGCTTCGTGCGCGCCGAACTCGCGCGCCGACGCGCGGCGGCCGGCGGCGGGAGCGCCTGATCACCGTGGGCGCGGCCAGCGACGCCGTCGGTCTGCCGCACATGGCATTGCGGCCGATGAACGAGGACGACGTTGCGGTGGTCATCGAGATCGAGCAGCAGGCCTATCCCTTTCCGTGGACCGAGGGCATCCTGCGGGACTGCCTGCGGGTCGGCTATGGCTGCTGCGTGCTGGAACTGGGCGCCATCCTGGTCGGATACGGCATCATCGCCAGCGGCGCGGGCGAGGCACACCTGCTGAACGTCTGCGTGCGGGAGGAGTTTCGTGGCCGCGGCTTCGGCCGGGTGCTGATCGAGCATCTGCTCTCGCTCGCCGCCGCCGCCGCGGCCACCATGGTCTATCTCGAGGTGCGGCCGGCGAACGTCGGCGCCATCCGGCTGTACGAGACGCTGGGCTTCAGGCAGGTGGGCGTCCGGCGCGGCTACTACCAGACGCCAGCCGGCCGCGAAGATGCCCTGCTCATGCGCCGCGCCCTGGGCGCCCCGTGACCGGAGCGCTGGCCGGCGCGGCCGGGAACAAGTCTTCCTTCGATCAGGAAATCCTGCGGCGGCGTACTTTCGCGATCATCTCGCATCCGGACGCGGGCAAGACTACGCTGACGGAGAAGCTGTTGCTGTTCGGCGGTGCGATCCAGATGGCCGGCACGGTGAAAGGCCGCAAGGCCACGCGCCACGCGACCTCCGACTGGATGCGCCTCGAGCAGCAGCGCGGCATTTCGATCACCAGCTCGGTGATGCAGTTTCCCTACCTTGATTACGTCGTCAATCTGCTGGACACGCCCGGACACGAGGACTTCTCCGAGGATACCTACCGCACGCTGACGGCGGTGGACTCAGCCCTGATGGTGATCGACTGCGCCAAGGGGGTCGAGCAGCGCACCATCCGCCTGATGGAAGTCTGCCGCCTGCGCGACACGCCGATCATGACCTTCGTCAACAAACTGGACCGTGACGGCCGGGCGCCCATCGAGCTGCTCGACGAGATCGAGGCGGTACTGAAGATCCACCCGACACCCATCACCTGGCCGATCGGCATGGGCCGCGATCTGGCCGGCATCTATCATCTGCTCGAGGACCGCATCTATGTCTATGAGCCCGGCGAGCGCGGCCGGGTCGGCGGCAATCGCGTGATCGACGGACTGCAATCGCCCGCCGCGCAGGCGTTGCTGGGCGATGGGGCCGCCGCGTTCATGACGGAAGTCGAGCTGGTGCGCGGCGCGGCGGCGGGCTTCGATCTGGCCGCCTACCGCGCCGGCAGGCAGACCCCGGTATTCTTCGGCTCGGCCATCAGCAATTTTGGCGTCGAGGAGCTGCTGCGTGCCTTCGTGCGGCACGCGCCTACGCCGCTGGCGCGCAGCGCGCGTGAGCGCAGCGTCGAGCCGCTGGAAGAGGCTCTGACGGGTTTCGTGTTCAAGATCCAGGCGAACATGGACCCCGGCCATCGCGACCGCATCGCCTTCCTGCGCCTGTGTTCGGGGCGTTACCGGCGCGGCATGCGTCTTTATCACACCCGCCTCGCCAAGGAGGTGCGGGTCGCCGACGCGCTCACTTTCATGGCCGCCGACCGGGTGCAGGCCGAGGAAGCCTACGCCGGGGACATCATCGGGCTGCACAATCACGGCACGATCAATATCGGCGACACCTTCAGCGAGGGCGAGCCGCTCGCGTTCACCGGCATTCCCGACTTCGCCCCCGAGATGTTCCGCCGCGCCGTGCTCAAGGACCCGTTGCGCATGAAGGCGCTCGCCAAGGGTCTGGCGCAGCTGTGCGAGGAGGGCGCCACGCAGCTGTTTCGCCCCTTGCGAAATGCGGAACTGATTCTGGGCGCGGTCGGGCCGCTGCAGTTCGAGGTGGTGGCCTTCAGGCTGGCCGATGAGTACGCTGTCCAGTGTGTGTTCGAGGCGATCACGGTGAACACGGCGCGCTGGGTCAGCGGCACGGACGAGCGCAAGCTGCAGGAATTCCAGGTCAAGGCGCACGACAACCTGGCGCGCGACCACAGTGGCGCGCTGGTGTATCTGGCCCCAACGCGGGTCAACCTGCAGTTGACGATCGAGCGCTGGCCGGAGCTGCGCTTCAGCGAAACACGGGAGCATCTCGCCCATGCCGGTGATTGAAACCGCCCTGAGTGAAATTCCCAAGCGACGCGCGCGCCGCGCCTGGGCGCTGACCGCCTGGGCCAACCATGGTTTCGCGACCACCGTGCTGGTCGGCTTCTTTCCCATCTTCCTGGGCAAGTACTGGGCAGCGGACCTGCCGGCCACGCGTTCGACGCTCTACCTGGGGCTCGCCAACTCCAGCGCCAGCCTGGTGGTGATGCTGCTGGCACCCTGGCTGGGCGCCTACGCGGATCGGCGCGGGCAGAAGAAACTGTGGCTGGGGATCTTCACCTGCATCGGTGTTGCCGCCACGGCGATGCTCGCGGCCATCGGCAGGGGCGAGTGGCAATGGGCGCTGCCGGTATTTGCCGTGGCGTCGGTCGGTTTCTTCGCGGGCTCATCGTTTCAGGACGCCCTGATCGTGCAGGTCGCCACGCCGGCGGAGGCGCATCGGGTCTCGGCCTACGGATTTGCTGCCGGGTATCTGGGTGGCGGCCTGCTGCTGCTGCTGAATGTGCTGCTCGCCCTGCATCCCGGCTGGTTCGGGGTGCGCGATGGCGTGGCGGCGACGCGGATCGCTTTTCTCGACGTGGCGATCTGGTGGGCCCTGTTCACCCTGCCGCTGTTTCGCCATGTCCCGGAGGCGGCGCCCACCGCGGAGGCGCCCGGCTGGGCCGAGCTGTGGGGCACCATCCGCAAGGTCCTGTCCGATAGGACGGTGCGTGGTTTCCTGTTTGCATACTGGCTGTACATCGATGGCATCGGCACGCTGCAGCAGATGGCGGTTGATTTTGGCAGCAAACTGGGCCTGCCCACCTCGGCGCTGATTCAGGCGCTGCTGCTGGTGCAGTTCATTTCCTTTCCGTCGGCCCTGGTCTTCGGGCGGCTCGGCGATCGCATCGGCGCGCGGCGCGCCATCCTGATCGGGCTGGCCGTGTTCGTCTTCGTCAGCGTCTGGGCCCTGTTCCTGCACTCCACCTGGCAGTTCTACGCGATGGCGGTGATGGTGGGCACCGTGCAGGGCGGCGTGCAGTCCCTGTCGCGCTCGCTGTACTCGAAGCTCATTCCGCGCGAGCGTTCCGGCGAGTATTTTGGCTTCTATAACATGCTCGGCAAATTCGCCGCGGTCCTGGGGCCGGTCCTGGTCGGCGTCATGGCAACGCTCAGCGGCAGCTCGCGCGTCGGCGTGTCCTCGCTGATGCTGCTGTTCGGCGCCGGCGCGGCGCTGCTGTGGCGCGTGCGGGTGCTCGAGCCAGCCGCAGTGCGAAGCTAGAGCGCCGGGCACGAATCCAGCGTTGCGTTACCCGTGCGTTTCCCATGCGTTAGCCGTGTGGGACCCGGAAGCGCCACGCCGTGCGCCGGAACTCACGCTGCTCCGCTTCCGGCGCGGGCGGCCCGTAGCGCAGCAGGGCGTAACGGCGCGCCAGCGGCGCCAGTGCCGCTGCCGCGGCCGGATGGCTTAGGGCCAGCCGCGCGCAATAATCCAGCACCCCTTCCTGGGGTGCGCGCGGGTGACCGGCACGCCGCAGGCGCTGGTCGATGCGTCGCCAGGCACGCGCGAGCGCGTCGGGGCGCGAGGCGCGCGCGAGCCGGCGCAGCGACCAGGCGATCCACAGCAGCCACGCGCTCATGCCGGCACCCAGGGCGATCGCCAGCGTCTGCCAGTCGCGATCCCCGAACCCGAGCCAATCGGCAAGATTCAATTGCCGCGTGAAATTGAAGCCGACGACGTCATCCTGCCACCACGCATTGAGCGCATCCCAGCTCTGCAGCAGCGTCGTCAGCCACTGGCTGGCGCCGCCGAGGCGGAAGCCCAGTCCGCCTGCGCCCGCGCCGAATTGCAGTGGCTCGCGATCCAGGCGTTCGGGCGACACCATGGCCGTCGGATCTGCGCGCACCCAGCCC
>DASWFL010000068.1:0-4354 GCA_036394255.1 Steroidobacteraceae bacterium | reverse complement strand
TCGCGCACAGCGGACAGACCGCATGCAGCGTCCGGCCCGCCGTACTCATGAGGGCGCGGCTTCGGCCATTTCAGCCTCCACCATCGCTTTCACGACCTCCGGCATCGCCAGGCGCGCGCGCCACCCCAGGATCCGCGCCGCCTTGGCGGCATCGCCACAGCTGTAATCAATGTCCGCGGGACGAAACAGCTCGGCCGAGCTGTCGGTGTGCTGCTGCCAGTCGAGACCAAAATGGGCGAAGGCGGCCGCCGCGAACTGCGCGAGTGAATGCGCCGCCCCGGTCGCGATGACGTAGTCATCGGCCCGCTCCTGCTGCAGCATGAGCCACATCGCCTCCACGTACTCCGGTGCCCAGCCCCAGTCGCGATGGATCTGCAGGTTCCCCAGCGTCAGGCGCTCGCGATTGCCGCGCGCGATGGCGCAGGCCGCGGCGACAATCTTGCGCGTCACGAAGCGGCGGGAGCGGAGTGGCGATTCGTGGTTGAAGAGTATGCCGGTGCTCGCGTGCAGGCCGTAGGCCTCACGGTAGTTCGCCACCAGCCAGTGCGCCGTGGCCTTGGCCACGGCGTAGGGACTGCGCGGCCGGAAGGGCGTGGCTTCCACGGCACGCTCCCCGCCCGTGTCGCCGTAGCATTCGCTCGAGCCCGCGCTGTACAGGCGTATCGGCCGGCCCAGGAAACGCATCGCTTCGAGCAGATTCAGCGTACCCATCGAAATGCTTTCCAGGGTCTCCACCGGCTGCTCAAAGGACAGGCCCACGGAGCTCTGCCCGGCCAGGCTGTAGATCTCGTCGGGAATGATTCTCGACATCACTTGCAGTACGCTACGAAAATCATTGATTGCCATGGAGACTCGTTTGACCCGCTCGTCAATCGCAAGGCGGGTGAGATTCGCGAAGCTGCGTGCTTCCGCATCGCGCGAAGTGCCAAAGACTTCGTAGCCCCGCTCCAGCAGCAGGAGCGCCAGGTACGCGCCGTCCTGGCCGGAGACTCCGCAGATGAGCGCGCGCTTCACTCCCGCCTCCAGATCGTGCGTCCGCCCGGTTGGTCCTCGAGCTGTACGCCGGCGGCGGCGAGCTCGGCGCGAATCCGGTCGGCGGCCGCGAAATCACGCGCCGTGCGCGCCGCCAGGCGCGCGGCGATCTGCTGCTCGACCTGCGCTTCCTCGAGTTCCGGTGCGCCCTGCTCTACATCGTCGAAGTGGGCGGCCTGCAGGCGGAACCAGACTTCCGGATCTTCCTGGAGCAGGCCGAGCACGCCACCGAGGTGGCGAAGTTCCGCCGCGAGCGCCGCGGCATGGTCCTCGCGACCGGCGGCACGCGCCCCATTGAGTTCGCGCGCCACATCCTGCAGCACCGCGAAGGCCTCCGGTGTGTTGAAATCATCGTCGAGCGCCCGCTCGAAGCGCGAGCGCGCCGCGCCGGCGGACGGCGCATTGACTCTGGGCACCCCGCGCAGGGCCGTGTACAGGCGCGTCAGCGCCGCGTCGGCCTGTTCGAGCTGCGCGGTGGCGTAGTTGATCGGGCCGCGGTAATGACTCGACAGCAGAAAGCCGCGCATCACCTCCCGGTGGCGCAGACGCGGCAGCACCTCGCGCAGCGTGAAGAAATTATTGAGCGACTTCGACATCTTGACGTTATCGACGTTGACGAAGCCGTTGTGCATCCACACGTTAACGAACGCGGCGCCCGTCGCCCCGCACGATTGCGCGATCTCGTTCTCGTGGTGCGGAAACTTCAGATCGCTCCCACCGCCGTGGATATCAAAATGATCGCCGAGGATTGCCGTCGACATGGCCGAGCATTCGATGTGCCAGCCGGGGCGGCCCGCTCCCCAGGGTGAATCCCAGGCGGGTTCCCCGGGCTTGGCGCGCTTCCACAGCACGAAATCGAGCGGATCGCGCTTGGCCGTATCCACCTCGACGCGCGCACCGGCGCGCAGGTCCTCGAGCCGCTTGCCCGACAGGCGGCCGTAGCGCGGAAAGCGCGCCACGGCGTAGCAGACATCGCCGTCCGTGGCGACGTAGGCCAGATCCTTGGCGATCAGCCGCTCGATCATGGCAATGATGCCCGGCACGTGCCCGGTCGCACGCGGCTCGTGATCGGGCCGCTCGCAGCCGAGCGCCACGCAATCCTCGTCCATGGCGGTGATGAAACGCGCGGTCAGCTCGCCGATGGGCTCGCCGTTTTGCGCCGCGCGCTGAATGATCTTGTCGTCGATATCGGTGATGTTGCGCACGTAGGTCACCTGGTAGCCCCGATAGCGCAGGTAGCGGCGCACCAGGTCGAACACCACCAGAAAGCGTGCGTGACCGAGATGACAGTAGTCGTAGACGGTGACGCCGCAGACATACATGCCCACTCTGCCGGGCCTGATCGGCGTGAAGACTTCCTTGCGACCGGTCAGTGAGTTGTGAATCTGCAGCACGAATGAATCAGCCTTCCGGTGAGAGCCCGATACTCAATGCGCGCAGGCCACGAGCCGCTCGCGCGCCAGCCCGGGCGACATGGCCTTCAGCAGCGGCCCGAGCTCGGGGCCGTGCAGCCGTCCGGTGAGCGCGGCGCGCAGCGGCGCAAAAAACGCCGCACCCGAACGGCCGCTGGCAACGCGCAGGGCGCCGAGGTCGAAGGCCCCGGCGGCGGCCACCGCCGTCAGGCGGAAGAACTCCGCGCCCGCCGCCGCGACGGCGGCCCGCGCCGGATCCTCCCAACGCAGTTCCCCGCCGAATACCACCGGCAGCCATTCCACAATATCACTTGCCGCCACCAGGTTGGGCTGCAAAGCCGCCACACAGGCCGCGCGCTGCCTCGGCGGCGCCGCGGCCGGCAGGAAAGGTTCGAGCCAGGCGAGCGCCGCTTCCGGCTTGAGCGCGTGCGCCCACAGGCCCTGCCAGTGCCGCAGCTGCACGGGATCGAAGCGCGCGCTGGCCCGCTGCAGGTGGCCGATCTCAAAATGCGTCGCCATCTCAGCCACGGTCAGGCTG
Source organism: Steroidobacteraceae bacterium (assembly GCA_036394255.1). Lineage (GTDB taxonomy): Bacteria > Pseudomonadota > Gammaproteobacteria > Steroidobacterales > Steroidobacteraceae > FEN-1191. Next base: position 1,372 of record DASWFL010000068.1, on the reverse strand, counting down.
GCCGCCTCCCCGCTCGAATGGCCCAGCCGGAAAAGGTGGTTGCAGATTGCGCTGGCGCCGTACCCGGCCTCGCGCAGTTCCCGCAGAGACTGGGCTCCGGTCCGCTTGGACAGCGGCGTCCCGTCCGCACCGGTGAGCAGCGGCAGGTGACCGTAGCGCGGTGCGCGCAGCCCGAGGGCTTCGAGCACCAGCAGCTGGCGCGGCGTATTGGCCAGGTGATCCTCCCCGCGCAGCAGGTGAGTGACGCGCATCAGCGAATCGTCCACGGCGTTGGCGAAGAAGAACGCGGGCGTGCCATCTTCCCGCCGAATGACAAAATCGCCGATGTGGGCGCAGTCCACCTGCTGCGGGCCGTGCACGAGATCATCGAAGCTCAGCTGCCGGCTGCCGGGCACCCGGAACCGCAGCGTTGCAGCAGCGCCAGCGGCGCGGCGGCTGGCGATTACGCGCTCATCGAGCTGCGCGCAGGTGCCGGCATAGCGCGGCGGCCGGCCGGCCGCCAGCTGCGCGCGGCGGCTGAGTTCCAGTTCCTGGCTGCTGCAGAAGCAGAGGTAAGCGGCCGATTCGTGCTCGAGCCGCGCCAGGAGCGGCGCATAGATGCCGCCCCGCTGGGACTGGCGGTAGGGACCCGTCCCACCATCCCGCCGTGGCCCCTCATCCCACTCGAGCCCCAGCCACGTGAGGTCGCGCTCCAGGGCGCCGACATGCGCCTCGGCCGTACGCGCCGCATCGGTATCCTCAATGCGCAGCAGAAACCGCCCGGCCAGGCGGCGTGCCAGCAGCAGGTTGAACAGCGCCGTGCGCACGTTGCCGAGGTGCAGTTCGCCGCTGGGGCTGGGGGCAAAACGGGTCACGACGGCGGCGGCGTTCATCTTTACAATGTTACGGTACAGGGCGGGCCGAGCGCACGCGGCATGACTGTCGCGGCCGCGGCCCCTGGGGTGGGTTCATCTTGAGCACATTGTTCGTTTCCGATCTGCACCTCGACGCCGCCTACCCCGCGGCCATCGCGCAGTTCGACTCATTCCTGCAGGGGCCGGCACGCGCAGCGGAAGCGCTGTACATCCTCGGTGACCTGTTCGAGACCTGGGTCGGCGACGATGACGACGATGCGCAGCGCGCACGCGTCTGCGAGGCGCTGCGGGCCCTGAGTGACGCGGGTGTGGCCTGCCACGTCTGTCACGGCAATCGCGACTTCTTGCTCGGCTCGGGCTTCGAGCAGCGCACCGGCTGCCGCCTGCTCGCCGACCCGACGATCATCGATCTGTACGGCGAGCGTGTGCTGCTCACCCACGGTGACGCGCTGTGCACGGCCGACCTTTCCTACCAGCGCCTGCGCAGCGTGGTGCGTGAGCCCGCCTGGCAGCGGCGG
>DASWFL010000067.1:0-6798 GCA_036394255.1 Steroidobacteraceae bacterium | reverse complement strand
ACCACCGCCGGCGGGGCCCTGAGCGCATGACTCGCCGCCTTTCTGCACTGCTGCTCGGCCTTTGGCTGGCAGCTGCGGTGCCATCGTCCGGGGCGACGGTCGCGGCGACACCCCTGGATCATTTCCTCGACGGCCTGACGAGTCTGCGTACCCATTTCACGCAGGTCGTGGTGGATGGCAGCGGCAAGGCACTCGAACGCGGAACCGGTACGCTGCTCGTGCGCCGTCCGGGCCGCTTTCGCTGGGAATACCAGCCGAGCGATGCCGGGGCGCGGCTGCTGGTGGCCGATGGCGTCAATCTCTGGTTCTATGATCGGGAGCTGCAGCAGGCGACTGTGAAGCCGGCCACGGCCGCGCTGACGGCCACACCCGTCGTGCTGCTCTCGGGCACGGTGACGGATGTGCGCGCCGCCTTTGAGCTTGCCGATGGCGGCACGCATGGATCGCTCGCCTGGGTGCAGGTCAGGCCGCGCAGCGAGACCGCGGATTTCGCCAGCGCCGAACTCGGCTTCCGCGGGGGCGCCCTGGCGAAACTGGTGATTCATGATCGCCTCGGACAGATGAGCACCCTGGAGTTCTCCGACAGCGCGCGCAACGCGGCTATCGACGAGTCGGAACTGCGCTTCCAGCCGCCGGCGGGCGTGGACCTGATTGGCAAGGCACAGCCGGCGCCCTGAGATGCGGATGAACAGGCTGCGCCATGCAAGAGTCTGGTATGTGCTTGGCGCGATCCTTACGCTGGTGGTCGTCATCGCCAGCCTGGTGCCGGCGCGTGATCTGCCACGCCTGCACATCAGCGATAAGGTCGAACACGTGGTCGCGTATCTGGCCCTGAGCTTGTGGTTCGGCGGCCTGATGGCGCCACGCGGCTACGTCAGGCTGGCGCTGGGATTGCTCGCCCTCGGCGGTGGCATCGAAATCGCACAGGGCCTGATGGGCCTGGGCCGGCAGGCGGATTGGCGCGATTTCGAGGCGGATGCACTGGGTGTGGCGCTGGGGCTCTCGCTGTGCATGGCGGGTCTGCGGCATTGGGCGCTCTGGCTGGAACAGTGGCCGAAACCGCGCTGAAGACCTGGCGGCCGCTGGCCGATCGCATGCGTCCGCGCACGCTGGCGGAGTTCGTCGGTCAGCCACAGCTCCTGGCGGCGGGCAAGCCGCTGCAGGAGGCCATCGCGGCGCGCGCGCTGCATTCCATGATCCTGTGGGGGCCGCCAGGCACCGGCAAGACGACGCTCGCCCGACTCATGGCCGCTGCTTCGGACGCGGAATTCATTCCGCTTTCTGCCGTGCAGGCCGGGATCAAGGATATCCGCGAAGCCGTCGCCAGGGCGCGCCAGGTGGCCGCCGCGGGGCATCCCACCGTGCTGTTTCTCGACGAGGTGCATCGCTTCAACAAGGCCCAGCAGGACAGCTTTCTGCCGCACGTCGAGGACGGCACCCTGGTGTTCATCGGCGCGACGACGGAGAACCCTTCCTTTGAGATCATCGGCGCACTGCTCTCCCGCGCCCGCGTCTATGTCCTCAAGCCTCTCCAGGCCGCCGACCTGCAGGTACTGCTCGAACGGGCGCTCGCCGATCCTGAGCGCGGGCTGGGCACGGCCGGGCTTGCGCTCGAGGCCGAAGCGCTCGAACTGCTGGCGCAGGCCGGAGACGGCGATGCGCGCCGCGCGCTCGGCATGCTCGAACTCGCCGCCGGACTGGCGGCCGCGGCGCAGGTGCGCACCATCAGCGTCGCGCAGGCGCGCGAGGTCGCCACGGGCGGCCGCCGGCGCTTCGACAAGGGCGGCGAGCAGTTCTACGATCAGATCTCCGCACTCCACAAGTCCGTGCGCGGATCCGACCCGGATGCGGCGCTCTACTGGTACGCGCGCATGATCGACGGCGGCTGCGATCCGCACTATATCGCCCGCCGCCTGTTGCGCATGGCGAGCGAAGACATCGGGCTCGCCGATCCGCGTGCCCTGCACCTGGCCCTGGACGCCTGGCAGGCCTACGAGCGGTTGGGCAGCCCGGAAGGCGAGCTGGCCATTGCCGAGGCCGTGGTCTATCTCGCCGTCGCCGCCAAGAGCAATGCGCTGTATACGGCCCTGGGGGCCGCGCAGGCCGACGTGGAGCGATTCGGCTCGCTCGAAGTGCCGATGGCGCTGCGAAATGCGCCGACCCGGCTCATGAAGGAGCTGGGTCACGGCGCAGGTTACCGCTACGCCCATGACGAACCGGACGCCTTCGCCGCGGGCGAGCGCTATCTGCCTGACGGCCTCGGAGAGCGGCGGTACTATGAGCCGGTGGGCCGGGGCCTGGAGCTGCGTATCGGCGAAGCGCTGGCGCGTTTGCGCGAGCGCAATCAGAATGCCGGGAACAAGAAGTAAGGCAGATGATCGATCCCAAGCTGCTCCGTTCCGCCCCCGAGGAAGTGGCGCGTAATCTCGCCCGCCGAGGCTTCAGCCTCGACGTGCAGGCCTACAGCGAACTGGAGGCGAAGCGCCGGCAGTGGCAGCTGGAGAGCGACCGGCTGCGCGCGGAGCACAACAGCCACGCGAAGGCCGTCGGTCAGGCCAAGGCGCGCGGTGCCGACATCGCCTCATTCCTGACACGTGGGGAGGCGCTGGCCCGCGAGGTCGAGGACACGGACCGCGCACTCGACGCCGTGCAGTCGGAATTGACCGACTGGCAGCTCGGACTGCCCAATCTCCTCCATGAGTCCGTGCCGGACGGGCAGGATGAGAGCGCCAACGTCGAACTGCGCCGCTGGGGCGAACCGCGGCTGATGGCCTTCACGCCGCGCGATCACGTCGAGGTGGGGGAGGGGCTCGGCGGACTTGACTTCGAAACGGCCGGACGTCTTTCCGGGGCGCGCTTCGTCGTGATGCGCGGGGCCGTGGCGCGATTGCAGCGGGCGCTGGCGCAATTCATGCTCGACCTGCATACAGGCGAGCACGGCTACACCGAAGTGTACGTGCCTTACCTGGTATCGGCGGCGGCACTCCTGGGCACCGGGCAGCTGCCGAAGTTCGAGCAGGACCTGTTTGCGGTGCGTGGCGAGCACAACCTCTACCTGATTCCGACGGCTGAGGTGTCCGTGACCAATCTGGTGCGCGAGCAGATCCTGCCGGCCGAGTCCCTGCCGCTGAAATTTGTCGCCCTCACGCCCTGTTTCCGTTCAGAGGCCGGCGCCGCCGGCCGTGACACCCGCGGCATGATCCGCCAGCACCAGTTCGAGAAGGTCGAGCTGGTGCACGTGACGCGCCCGGACGACTCCTATCGCGCGCTCGAGGAGCTCGTTGCGCACGCCGAAGCAGTGCTGCAGCGGCTCGACCTGCCCCACCGTGTCGTTGCCCTGTGCGCCGGGGACGTCGGCTTTGCCAGCGCCCGTACCTACGATCTGGAAGTGTGGCTGCCGGGCGCGGGCAAGTACCGCGAGATTTCATCCTGCAGCAACTGCGAGGCCTTCCAGGCGCGGCGCATGCAGGCGCGCTGGCGCAACGGCGCCACCGGCAAGCCCGAGCCGCTGCATACGCTCAACGGCTCAGGCGTGGCCGTCGGCCGCGCACTCGTTGCGGTACTCGAGAACTACCAGAACGCGGACGGCTCGGTATCGGTGCCGGATGTGCTGCGCCCGTACATGGGCGGAGCGGAGAGAATTCCAGTAAAGTCCTGACCCGTGCCGCGATCGCGCCGGAGAGGTGGCAGAGCGGTTGAATGCACCGGTCTTGAAAACCGGCAGTCCTTCACGGGACTCGTGAGTTCGAATCTCACCCTCTCCGCCAATTTAAGCGCAAATCCTAATGTAACGGCTCAGGTGGATTTGCAAGCCAATTCGCAATGTCTATGTCTTGGGGTCTAATGTTGGTATGTACGCGCGTACCACGCGCATCAATGCGGCCACGACCAGTACACTAGCTGTCAACCGGCGTCCAAGATTGGCCAGCTATCGGCGTTCATGCAAAAGCCTCTTGAGTGACGAAAAGTGCTTGTGGTAAAGCCTTTCTATCACGATGGGTGCTTTTGTTTCTGGCTACTTCACGAATTATCCAGGCTAAGGTCTCTTGGACGATGCGTCGCTTCTCCTCGACTGATCGCCGCTGCCTTGTCATTTGTTTGGTTGTCTCAACAGCGGCCTGCTCGGCAGTGTCCACAAAGGCCATCATCCCCACTCACAATCACTCCGTCCACACGTCACTGACCAGACTATTACACTAATTTACGAGCTTGCTTTCGATCTTAGGGTGGTAGAGCTGACGTGGTGAGCGGTGTTTTGCGGAGCACATCAAGTTCGCTTTTCGCCTGCCGGAGGGACTCTCGGAGGGTTTCCAGATTCTCGTTGGCGATAACTTGGTAGCCCAGCATCCTGTTGGCTTCATCAAGGCCTCTTTGCAGATCACCCATGCACGTGAGGTCGGACCGATCCATAGCCAGGCTCACCAACTTCTCAGCGATCTCGCCGGAGATACCCGTCAAAATCGCGATCGCGCCCACTAGTTTCGCAGCCTTCGTTATATCCCGGAAACTCTCCGCCACTCCTTCCCCTTCATGCTCAATTACCGCCCCCGTTATATCAAGGATTACCACTTTCGCGCGGTGCTGACGGACACCCTCCAGCAATTTCTCTTTCACTTGTTGCATCCGTTCTGCACTGAGCGCGCCGATGATCGGTAAGACCATGATTTGCTTTTGGAGCGTCAATACCGGGGCTGAGAGCTGGTGGATTAAGCGCTGCTGTTCACGGGCAAGATCCTGGCTGTTGGTGATGTCTTCCAGGCCCATCAAGATGGTTGGCTCCTCCTCATGGGGCAGCTGAACGCGCCGCGCATTTACACTCATATGCCGGCGCCCGATAGAGGGAAACTCGATGTCAAGGTAAAGTCTTTCAGAATTGGACTGTCTACTAAGGAAATTCCCCAATTGGGTCCAATCGGTTACGGCCCACCGCCTGGTTGCGAGTTCACTCACGAACCGGCCAACAGTCTCGTTCTTGGAGGAATGAGTTAGCTCGTAGAAAGACCGGTTGGCCTGCTTCACCCGTAGGACGGGATCGAGAAGCAGAAGGGGTTCGCGCACGGTGTTGAAGACCGCCTCAATGTAGTTACTGAGGTCAGTCATCTCGCTGTTCCGATCCGTCAGTTCCGCATTGACGGTGTTCAGTTCCTCATTGGTAGCGTCGATCTCTTCCTTGCTGGTCTCCAGCTCCTCATTAGTGCTCTGTAACTCCTCATTGGCCGATTCCAACTCCTCGTTCGTCGCCTGGACTTGTTCTAGGCTGATTGACTGGTCTTCGGCAACGGATTTCAAATATTCGTTCGCTCCGGCGAGCTCTCTCTTCAAGGCCAAAATTACCGCATTCTCTCCGCTGGTCCTTCCCCGGCCAACCTGATGGGGTGTTGGCTTCGAGAGTTCCGCCTCGCCGCCTTCCAGAAATACGATCAAGAAATTCCGCTCTCCCGAAGAGCCGCTGGGAATTGGGAGCACGTCTACGCTGAGATTCTGGATGTGCCCCTTGTGTACAAACCGCAGGCCCTTTTTTCTGACAGAGCCGTTTTCCTTCTTCGCTTTCAGGACAGCAGAGCGCAGTCCCAACTGTAGCTCCTCATGGAGCATGGCGATCAGGTTCAAACTGGCCTTTCCGGCTGCAGGCCTAATGTATCGGCTGGTGTCTCCTCGGAATCGGAGGATGGTCATGTCTTCATTGATGAGGACGCCCGGAGGAGAGTAGCGCGCCAGTGTGATTCGGTCCGCCGCGCTTTCAGGGTCAGCTTCGCTCGTCCGACCTTCGCCATGCGGCGATTCGGCAGCAAGGTACTCTTGAGCCGGGCGTAACCGGAAATGCTCCGAGCTTGGTTGTTTCGAGAAAACCTTAAATCGTTTGTCGATCTGGTGAAACAGGTGTGGAGCTTCATTTACTCCCTCGCTGGCGCCCAACAGGAGCATGCCACCGGGTTTGAGGGCGTAATGGAGAATTGAGAGAACGCGCCCTTGCGTGGCGCGTCCCAGGTAAATCAAGAGATTGCGACAACTTATTAAATCCATCCGGGAAAAGGGCGGAGCGTTGATCAGGTTATGCTTGGCAAACACACACATCTTGCGCAGCGACGGCTTGGCCTCGTAACGGAGGCCGTTGCGGGTAAAGAAGCGTCCCAGTCGCTCCGCGGAAACATCCTCGGAGATGTTATCTGGGTAACTGCCCTTCCGTGCCTGGCTGATTGCCGATTCACTTACATCCGAGGCAAACATCTTAACTTCGACACGTTTTTGGTTCAGCTCGATCCACTCCATTAGGCAGATCAGAAGCGCGTAGGTTTCCTCCCCGGTAGAACAGGCCGGGACCCAGACGCGCAACGGTTCCACGGCTGACGGGCCCTTCATGATCGCTGGCAAGACCCGCTGCGCTAAGAACTCAAACGTTGCCTTGTCCCGGAAAAACCGGGTTGTTTTGATGAGTAAATCACTCAAGAGATTACCAAGTTCATCCTGATGTTCCGGCAAATACGCTAGGTAATCATCGACTTTCTCTGCCGGAGCGAGAGCCATGCGGCGCTGTAACCTCCGCTGAATGGTTGATTGCTGATACTGACTGAAGTCGACTCCTGACATGTTCCGCAACAATGTGAAAACTTGCCTGAGCGAATTTCCTACTGGTGGGGCCGGCGCGGCGGTGGCAGTTGGCTGCTGAACGATATACGAGTGACCGCCCAGCAGCGCCAACTCCCTGGCGATGCCCTCTGGAGACAGCACGAAATCTACGCATCCCGTCGCAATGGCGCTTTGCGGCATGCCAGCGTGTTGCGACGATTTCTCATCCTG
>DASWFL010000066.1:0-3088 GCA_036394255.1 Steroidobacteraceae bacterium | reverse complement strand
CCATGATCAAGCTGGCGCGCACGCTCAATTTCAAGGTGATCGCCGAGCAGGTGGAGGATGAATCCTCCGTCGCGGCGGCGCGTTCGATCGGCGTCGATTTTCTGCAGGGCTACGCCCTGGGGCGCCCCGCGCCGGTGCCGATCGCCGCTTAGCGGGCGCCCAGGCACCCCGCGGGTAGCCCGGCATCGGTCATCCCCTTTTTCTAAAATACCCGTTACATGTAACGCGTTACATGTAACGCCTGGCAGTTCACAACACCCTACGACGCAGGCGGTCGGCCGCGCAACGCCGCGCCTGACCCGTGCTGGAGCTTCCCTGGCGGTGCCCCTCCCCGGGGACCCTCACGGCGCCGGCGCGTAAATCTCGTTCGTTCGCACGAAGGCGTTGAGGAACCGGCTCATCACTTCCATCTGCGTGCGATGCTCACGCAGCGCGCTGAGCTTGACCGCCTCCTGCGCCGCGTCCAGCGGCAGTTGCTGCCAGGCGAGGGCGGCGGCGCGGCGCGGCGGCCACAGGGCCCGGTTGCGGTGCAGGCCGTGCGGCGCAGGCCAGTCCAGGCCCGCGTGTACGATCCAGAAATACAGCGCGGTGCCGGGGCGACGTGCGCGCAGCAGTTCGAGCGCCAGGGCGCCGCTGCTGCTGTGATCGGAATGCCGGTCCAGGAGCGATGGCGCCAGCACGATGGTGGGCGCAAAACGATCGATGACTTCCTGCAGATTCACGCGCAGGGTGGCGCCGGTGTAGGGATCGCCCGGACGCAGCGCATCGCTGTAGGGCACGGCGCTGGCGCCGGTGTAGCGCGAGCGCAGCGCATCGGCCTGCGGGTGGTCCAGCAATGCGGCGAGGTCCCGGTCCGGAAAGCCCAGCATGAACTGATTGGCCCGCGGCACGCCGAGCAGGTCGGCCGCGGCGTGCCCTTCGGCAATGCGGCGCAGCCCGAGCTGCTCCAGGCCGACGGGGCTTGGGCGGAGCGTGCGCTCGGTGAGCATCGCATCGATTTCGAAGCTGTCGCCGGCGGTGATCCACACCACGCCGACGGACGCGCCGGCCCGCACGGCCCGCTGCAGATAGCCGGCGCAGCACAGCGTCTCGTCGTCCGGGTGCGGGGCGATCACGAGCACGCGATCGCTGGCCGAAGGCAGCCGCATCGCCGGCAGCGGCGCCCGCGGGGCGGCGGAGACCGGCGCGGCGGCCAGGATCAGTGCCGCGGCGAAGCCCGGCAGCACGGACCGCCGGACCGATCGCGGCGGCCGGCGCGAATCAGCAGCGCAACTCACACGGCAAATTCTACCGTGAAGGACGCACGTTCGCGGCACCCTCCCGCTCCAGCAGCGCGCGTTTGCGGCTGAGCCCCCAGCGGTAGCCGGACAGCGCACCATCGCGCCGGACCACGCGGTGGCAGGGGATTGCGACGGCGAGCGGGTTCGCGGCGCAGGCCTGGGCCACGGCGCGCACGGCCGAGGGCGCACCGATGCGCCGTGCGATATCCGAGTAGCTGGCGGTGGCTCCCGCGGGGATCTCCTGCAAGGCCCGCCAGACACGCCGCTGGAAAGTCGTGCCGCGGATGTCCAGCGGCAGACGCAGCCCCACGGCCGGTGTATCGACCAGGCGCACCACCTGCGCGACCCAGCGCCCGAACTCCTCATCGCCGCCGATCAGCCGCGCCTTGGGAAACCGGTCCTGCAGTTCGCGCCGCAGGGCGCCGGGCTCCTCGCCCAGCGAAATCGCGCAGATGCCCTGGTCGCTGCGGGCGACCAGGATGCGGCCCAGCGTGCATTCGGCCACCGTGAAACGGATCTCGGCGTTGGCGCCGCCGTCGCGATAGCTGCGCGGCGTCATGCCCAGCAGCTGCCTGGAGGCCGCGTAAAAATGCCCGCCCGAATTGTAGCCGGCGTCCAGGATCGCCTGGGTGACCGTGCCGCCCCGGCGCAACTCCCCGGACAGGCGCTGGGCGCGCCGGGCCAGCACGTAGGCGCGCGGGCTCAGGCCCGTGACCGACTTGAACACGCGATGGAAGTGATAGGCGCTCAGCCCCGCACGGCGCGCCAGCAGGGCCAGGGTCGGCGTTTCGGTGGCCGCATCGATGTACCGGCAGATGCCGGCGACGATTCCGGCGCGCTGCTCGGCCAGCGAGGGCGCGCGCGGGCGGCAGCGCCTGCAGGGACGGAAGCCGGCCCGTTCTGCGGCCGCCCAGCACTCGAAAAACGTGACATTTTCAGGCTTTGCGCGCCGCGACGGACAGGACGGGCGGCAGTAAACGCCGGTCGTCCTGACCGCATAGTAAAAATCGCCGCTGTCATCCGGGTCGCGCGCCAGTACCGTGGCCCATCGTGGGTCCAGCTCCGTGGCCGGGCGCCGGGTCTGTTCCGCCGTATCGATCATGTCCGATCCTCCGCTGCAGGTGGCTGGCACTGTAGCCGCCCGAGCGCCGTGGATCACTCCAAAGTCTTGCTCTCAAATCCGCCGCGCACGCCGCTGGCGCCTACAACAGCGGCACCAGCAGCAGCGCCACGATGTTGATGATCTTGATCAGCGGATTGATGGCCGGTCCGGCCGTATCCTTGTAGGGATCGCCCACCGTGTCGCCAGTGACCGCCGCCTTGTGGGCCGGGGAGCCCTTGCCGCCGAAATGCCCTTCCTCGATGTACTTCTTGGCGTTGTCCCAGGCGCCCCCGCCGGTGCACATGGAGATGGCGACGAACAATCCGGTGACGATCGTGCCGATCAGCAGCCCGCCCAGGGCCTTGATCCCGGCGCCCGGTCCCATCAGGGCGTTCATGCCGAAGGCCACGACGATCGGTACCAGTATCGGCAGCAGCGAGGGCAGGATCATCTCGCGGATGGCCGCGCGCGTCAGCAGGTCCACGGCGCGGGAGTAATCCGGCTTCCCGCTGCCGTCCATGATGCCTTTGATCTCGCGGAACTGGCGGCGCACTTCCTCGACCACTGATTCGGCCGCACGGCCCACGGCCTCCATCGCCATCGCGCCGAACAAGTAGGGCACCATGCCGCCCAGGAACAGGCCGATGATCACGGCCGGGTCGGAGAGCGAGAAACCCACCATGACGCGGCCCGCGCCGGCGAGGTG
>DASWFL010000065.1:0-5747 GCA_036394255.1 Steroidobacteraceae bacterium | reverse complement strand
GGCCCCCGCCGGCGAGCAGCTCCGCGGACTGCGCCAGTGCCCGGCGCAGCTGGCCGAGTTCGTCGTTGACCCACATGCGCAGCGCCTGGAAAGTGCGGGTCGCGGCGTGTTTGCCCGGCTCGCGCACCGGCACCGTGCGTTCGATGAGCTGCGCCAGCTGCAGCGTGCGCGCCAGCGGCGCCACGGCCCGCGCGCTGCAGATCGCCGCGGCGATGCGCCGCGCGTAGCGTTCCTCGCCGAGGGTGGCGATCACGTGGCGCATTTCCTCGAACGAGGCGACTGCGAGCCACTCGCTGACGGGTGCGCCGCTATGCGCATCCATGCGCATGTCGAGCGGCCCGTCCTGCTGAAAACTGAAGCCGCGCTCGGCGCGATCGAGCTGCGGCGAGGAAACCCCGCAGTCGATGAGGATGCCGTCGTACAGGGGGACTTGCGGCTGCGCCTGGCGCAGCAGCGCCGCCAGCTCGCCAAAGGCTCCATGCACAAGCGCAAGCCGCGGCTCCGATGCGAAGCGCGCCTGGCCGGCCGCGATCGCCTCCGCGTCGCGATCGATGGCGACGAGGCGCCCCGCGGGCCCGAGTGCGCCGAGGACGGCGGCACTGTGACCGCCGCGCCCGAAGGTGGCGTCAACGTAATGACCGGCGGGGCGCACGGCAAGAGCTGCAAGCACCGCGTCGACAAGCACCGCTTTGTGCTCATCCAAACTCCCCACCCTGACGCATCTATTGGTCCGGTCCTAGAGGGATAGCGAATCCAGATCCGCCGACAGCGTCCCGCTCGCCTCATCGCTCTTGAGCCAGACATCGCGCCGCTCCATCCAGCGTGCCTCGTCCCACAACTCGAAGCGCCCGCCCTGTCCGATCAGCATCGCGTGGCGATGCAGTCCCGCGAATTCGCGCAGCTCCGGTGGCAGGAGCAGGCGCCCGTGGGCGTCGAGCTCCAGATCGGTGGCGTGACCGACCATCAGGCGCTGCAGGCGGCGCGCCTGCGGCTGCAGGGTCGGCAGCGCCATGAGCTTGCGCTCGATCTGTTCCCATTCGGGCAGCGGGTAGATGAGCAGGCACTGGTCGCGATCGACGGTGATGACGAGCTGCCCGCCGCATTGCTCGCGCAGCCGTTCGCGGTGACGCGTGGGCATGACCACCCGTCCTTTGTCATCCACCGTGAGCTTGGTCGCACCCCGAAACATGTCTTCGACAGGCGAAGGACGCCCATCTGCTCCCACTTTTTCCCACTTGCCGCCACTATAGAAATCGCGGCACGCTCATGTCAATGCTTCTGGCCTGGGTTTTTCCCCAGTTTCACAAAGACTTACGCGCGAAATTGTCCGCAGAGGGAGACGTTTGAGGAGCGTTCTCTTACTGATCAGCCACTTGGCCTGATTAGCTCAAATGAAGATGAGGAAGAAGGAGAGCCGGCCGATAAGCCGGGTTCTGTCGTGGACAGTCATTCCTCTGCGACGCACGTCGCCGTGCGCCTCTAGCGGCCTACCCGGAAGCGCGCGCAGGTCTGGCGCTGCGGTGTTGCCACCGCGACTTCCCTATTTGGCCTTGCTCCAGGTGGGGTTTGCCGAGCCGTCAGTGTTGCCACCGACGCGGTGCGCTCTTACCGCACCGTTTCACCCTTGCCAGCACCGTTTCCGGTACTTCGGCGGTTTACTTTCTGTTGCACTTTCCGTGGGCTCACGCCCCCCAGGCGTTACCTGGCACCTCGACCCGCCGAGCCCGGACTTTCCTCCACCCCTCGCCTGCCGCCCCGAAGGGAGGCTTGCGAGCGGCAGCGACTGCCTGGCCGGCTCTCCAACGGCCACGATACTCGGGTCCACCCTTGCTCTGCAGCGCTTTCGCGCCCTGGGCCCTGGCCTCAGCGACCGCCGGCGAGCTGCAGGGCCTGCTCGTAGGCGGCGCGCCGGGGCACGCCGCTCAACTGCGAGGCGATGGCCGCGGCCCGCGCCGGCGGCAGATCCCTGAGCAGCAGCGGCAGCATCCTGGCCAGCAGGTGCGCATCGCCGGCCTGCTTTTCAGGCGCGCCGCCGATCAGCAGCGTGATCTCCCCGCGCGCCAGGTCCGCATCTTCCAGTGCGCGTTGCCGCAGTTCGGCGAGCGTGCCGCGATAAACGTGCTCGTGCACCTTGGTCAGTTCGCGGGCGATCACCGCAGCGCGATCGCTCCCAAAAGCCTTGGCGAGCTGCTCCAGGGTCTTGCCGATGCGATGCGGTGCCTCGAACAGCACCAGCGTGCGCGGCTCGCGCGCGAGCCGCGCCAGCGCCGCGTTGCGCTCGCCAGCGCGCGTGGGCAGGAAACCCTCGAAGACGAAGCGGTCGGTCGGCAATCCGGCCACCGCCAGCGCCGCGATCACGGCCGAAGGACCCGGAATCGTTTTCACTTCGATGCCGGCGGCGGCCGCGGCACGCACCAGCAGGAATCCCGGGTCCGAGAGCAGGGGCGTGCCCGCATCGCTGACGAGCGCCAGCACGGCGCCGTCTTTGAGCCGCCTGAGGAGTGCATCGACCCGGCTGCTCTCGTTGTGATCATGCAGCGAGAGCAGCGGGCGCGCGATGCCGCAGGCGCCGAGCAGCGTCGCGGTGCGCCGCGTGTCCTCGGCCAACACCAGGTCAGCGCCCATCAGGCTCGTGCGCGCGCGTGGACTTAAATCGTCAATGTTGCCAATTGGCGTCGCTATGACCTCCAGCCTTCCACCCGCAGCTGCCACTATAATCTCCGCTTGCCCCAAGAAACGCCCCGGCGCTGCCGGACTCCTCGATGAGTCTAGCTTGCCGGGCACGGTGCCACCGATGCAATCAAGTCTGCCCACGCTCCGCTTCACCCGATTGATCGGCGCCCTGCTGTGCCTCTCGGCTCTGGCGGCCTGCACCAGTTTTCCGCGAGCGAGCTTTCCGCCCGCGGCGCCCGGTGCGGCGTCCCCCGAGGCGGCCAACGAGCGGCGGGCCGCGGCCATGGCGCTGGAAAACGCGGCGCGCAAGGCGCCGCCGGCCGAGCAGGCCCAGCTGCAGCTGCAGGCGGCGCGCGCCTGGCTGCAGGCCGGACGTGCGGGGGAAGCCCTGCGGGTGCTGGATGGCCTCAGCGCGAACCTGACTCCCGTGCAGAGCATCGAGCAGCGCGTGCTCGAGGCGGACATCGAACTGGCGAACGGCCAGGCGCAGCAGGCGTGGCGGGAGATGAGCGTGATCCCCGTGCCGGCTGGAACGGCGCTGGCGCCGCAGTATTTCGACAGCCGCATGCGCATCGCGCTCGCCGCCGCGCGCCCGGTCGACGCGGTGCGCGCCGAGATGGACGCCGAACGGCTCGCGCGCGACGACGCCGGGCGCAGCCAGCTGCGCAGCGAACTGCTCGCGCTGCTGCGCGCGGCGCGCGAGAACGGCGTGAAGCTGGAACCGGAGGCGAGCCAGGACCCGACCATACGCGGTTGGCTCGATCTGGGCGCCAAGGCCGGCAGCGGTGGCGGCGAGGCCATCAGCGGCGCGGCCGAAGCCCTGGAGTGGCGCACGCGCTACCCCGGACATCCGGCCACCGAGTTGCTCGCGACCGCGCTGCCTGCTGCGCTGCCGGTCACGACGCACCTGCGCAAGCTGGCGCTGCTGCTGCCCCTGAGCGGCCAGGCCGCCGGCTACGCCGCCACGATTCATGCCGGATTCGACTACGCCTGGCAGCAGCTGCCCGCCGAAGGGCGCCCCGCCATCCAGCTCTACGATACCGGCGTGCTGCCCGTGAACGACGCGCTGCTGCAGGCGCGCGCCGACGGCAACGATTTCATCGTCGGACCCCTGACGCGGCAGGAAGTGGACATCGCCGCCAGCTCGGCGCCCGGCCTGCCGATGCTGGCGCTGAACTTTCTCACCGCCGGGCGCGCGGCCCCCGCGGGGATGGAGCAGTTTGCGCTCTCGCCGGAAGATGAGGCGCGCGCCATCGCGCGACGCCTGCTGGCCTCGGGGCAGAAACGCGGCGTTACCCTGAGCCCGACGGGCGACTGGGGCACCCGCGTGCTCGCGGCCTTCACCCAGGAACTGCTCGCCGGCGGCGGCACGTTGCTGGCGCAGACGGTCTATGACCCCGCCGGTCATGATTTCGGCCTGCCCATTCGCCAGGTGCTGGGGACCGATCAGAGCATTGCCCGGCGCGAAAATCTCGAAGCGGCGCTGGGACAGAAGCTGGAGTTCGAGCCGCGCGGCCGCGCGGATCTCGAATTTATTTTTGTCGCCAGCCAGCCGGTATCCGCGCGCCTGCTGCGGCCGCAGCTGCGTTTCCAGTATGCGGGCGATACGACCGTCTATTCGACCAGCGATGCCTACGCCACCGAAGGCGGGATCGCGAACCAGGATCTGGACGGCGTGATCATACCGGCCATGCCCTGGATCGTCCCCGGCAGCGGCCTCGCCGCGACCGTGCGCGCCACCGTGCAGGCCGGCGCCGGCGACAGCACGATCTGGCAATCGGGCCTGTACGCCTTCGGCTACGACGCCTGCCAGCTCGCCATGGCCATCGCGGCGGCCGGCGGCGATACGCAGCGCGTGCACGTGGCCGGACTGACCGGAGATCTGACCCTCGCCACGGACGGGCGCGTGCACCGGGAACCGTCCTGGGCGCGCATCTCGCGTAGCGGTGAACCCCAGCTCCTGGGCACCGCCTCCCTCAGCGGTGGTGCCGAATAACACCCGGAGCGCGACCATCGACCGGCAACGCCTGGGCGGCGATGCCGAGGAGCGCGCCGCGCAACAGCTGCGGGCAGCCGGGCTGGTCCTGCTCCATCGCAACTATCGTTGCCGCCTGGGTGAACTCGATCTCGTCGCGCGCGAGGGCCAGACGCTCGTGATCGTCGAAGTGCGTCTGCGCTCATCGCCCCGCTTTGGAGGCGCGGCGGCCAGCATCACGCCCGCCAAGCAGCGCCGCATCGTGCTCGCGACGCGCCACCTGCTGGCGCGTTACCCCTCGCTGCAGAAACTGCCGGTACGATTCGATGCGATGCTCGTGGCAGCGACGGAGGGGCCGATCGAATGGCTGCGCGGAGCCTTTGACGCCTGGTGATTCCTGCCGGCCCGGGCCAGGCCAGGCTGGGCTGGGCTGGGCTGGGCTGGGCTGGGCGCCGCGCTCAACGCCGGGACTGAGCGCTGGATCGCGGCGGGCGGGAACTGCCCTATTTCACTACCGTAAGCCGGGCTCGCCTGGCGTCGGTGCGCGGGGCAGCGGGGGCGGCGGGCGCACCGGCTTCCGCGGGCGGCGGGGCGTCGGGTCCGGATTCGTTGAACACCATGCCCTCGCCGGTCTCGCGGGCGTAGATACCGAGCACGGCGGCCATCGGCACGCGCACGTGATGCACGACGCCGGCAAAGCGCGCGTCGAACTCGATGGCCTGGTTCAGCAGCTGCAGCCGCTGCGTGGCGTTGAGCGACACGTTGAGGACGATCTTGCCGTCCTTGACGTAGGCATTCGGCACTTCGACGTCCGTGCGGCCCGCGTCGACGATGATGTGGGGCGTCAGGCCGGCATCGCCCATCCATTCGTGCATGGCGCGCAGCAGATAGGGCCGGCGCGAAAGGTTGGCGCTCGCTTCAGTCACGCCGCTCATCCGGCCAGGCCCATTTCGAGTTCCGCGTCGGAGAGGCTGGCACGAAAGGTCGGACGGGCGAGAACGGCAGCGGCGTAGCGCGACATCGCCTGTGCCTGCGGGGGCAGCTCGATCTCGTAGCGGCGCATGCGCCACAGGATCGGTGCGATCGTGGCGTCGACCAC
>DASWFL010000064.1:0-3819 GCA_036394255.1 Steroidobacteraceae bacterium | reverse complement strand
TCCCGCGCGGCGCCATCGTGCTCGCCGGTGCGCTCGGGTTCGCCAGGAGCGGCCAGCGCAGCCACGGTCACTGGGTGATGCATCACCTGCACGAAGACATCGGGATGGTGCTCGCGCGTGTAGGTATGCAGCCGGCTCACCTGCTCGGCTGTGACCCGTACGGGGTGCTCGCTGCTGGCAATGGTGCGCGCTGCGGCCCGCTCGTCCTCTGGATTCGAGGCCTGCGGCGGAACATATTCCTCCGCAGCCTCCATGCCCTGCCGCAGCTGCTCGACGGCCGGATCGCCGGCAATCGTCAACAAGCGGATGAGCTCATTGGCGATAACGGTGCGCTGGTCTGGGCGCATCTGCGCGTACAGGCTGTCCGGGTTGGACGTGTCGAAGTCGCCGGAGCTCATAATGGGCTGCCTCCTCTCCTACGAGCACGGGCGCCTCACGGCCCTGAAGTGGCCGTGTTTCCGCGCAATCGCTCAGTGTTCCTTGCACATCTTGTGCCTGATCTATTCGCGCGTCGCGGCCGCACATCTGGCGCGCCGCATGCCGTATGATTCCCGCGAAGGGAGAACCGGCGAGGGAGGCGTTTTAGTGCCGGCACAGCATCCTGATAGGCAGCACCCATGGCTGCGCGCGAAGCTCCGGGCGTTCCCGCCGGCTCTACGGCCGGCGGCGGCGCAAGCACTGGCATGCCAGGCGGCGGGGGATGCCGCGCCAACCTTTGAGAATCCGTTTACACTCGCCGATCTTACGGTCTTCGACGATGAGACACTCTGCGAGCAGCTGTGCCACGCCGGCCGGCTCCGGACTGCGAGCCTCGGGGCGGCGCTGCATGGAGCGCCGGAGGAGCTAGTGCGGCGGGTGGCCGCGTGCCTGCCAAATCGTGCGGCGCGCTGGCGCTTCACGTCGAAGCTGCGTACGCCGATCGCGGAGCACGCCGTGGCCGCGGCGCAGGCGCGTCTGCTGGATGCGCTCTTCTGGGAGCTGACGTATTGGACGACGCCGCAGTTGTACGACGATCTCGTAAAGGGTGAGCAGCTTCATCCCGGAATATTTCAACGGCTCGCGCCCGCGCTACACGATACGGCTGTGCTGGATGCCGGCGCCGGCAGCGGCCGCGCGACCCTGGCCTGCCTGCGCGCGGGCGCGTCGAGGGTCTACGCAGTGGAGCCGTCGCCGGGTCTCTTGCGCCTGCTGTGCCGCACGCTGAGTACGGACCCGTTGGGGGCACGCGTGACACCACTGCGCGGGCGCTTCGCCGCGCTGCCGCTTGCCGACAACAGCGTGCGGGTCGCACTCTCGTGCTCGGCCTTCACGGCCGCGCCGGAACAAGGGGGCGAGCGTGGGCTGGCGGAGCTGCGGCGGGTGACCCAGCCGGGCGGCCTCATCGTCATTATCTGGCCGCGCCCGCGGGACTTCACCTGGCTGGCCGCGGCGGGCTTTCGCTATGTGGCGCTGCCCATTCCGCCGGAGATGCGCGTGCGCTATCGCTCGCACGCCAGCGCACTGCGGGTGGCGCGCCGCTTCTATGCGCGCAATGCCACCGTGCTGCGCTATCTCCAGGAGCAGCGCACCTGCGAGGTGCCCTATGCGCTGCTGGGCGGCAATCCACCGCATGACTATTGCTGGCTGCGGACAGAAAAATGACCCCCGGCCAAGAGGTTGTCGTGCACCCACTGGTTGTAGACGGCATCTAGGCCCCAGGAAAACTCGTACTGGCGATCCGCAGGTTCCTTGCGCCCCTGTAGGAGCACGCGCACTTTGAATGCGTGCAACGCACGTCGCTTTGTGTCGAAATTAGCTTCCTGCAAACGTGCCCGTGCCGCTGATCCGAGCGACAGGAGCGCGTCAATAGCCAACTCCTCCCGTTCATCTCTGTTCAAGATCGTGCTCAGGCTTTTTCCTGCTCGTTCACGAGGTCGCGTACTTTGCGGGCCTCCTCGTGCGCAATGCGAGTCCATTCGGCGCGATCCTCTTCCGATTCGGCATCTAATGCTGACGCCTTCGCATTCTTGCACCGACGCTCTGCGGTCTTGATGTGGTCTACGATGCAGTCAAGGCGATCCTGCTCGATTGCTGCGTCCCGCGACACGATCCGCTTTCCACATTGCATATTTGCGCCGAATCAACTCAGGATTTTCGAACTGCGCAACGAACCAATCCCAAACCAAGGCGTCTATCTTGGGGGCCTGCCATGACCACTGCCCTCCCGGGCAGTGATCCTCATGACCCCAGGCGCCGCAAGAATAGCGGTAGTGCTTATCGGCCTTTGAGAAGCGCACCACTACCTTACGCTCGCAATATCCGCAGATCGCGAAGCCGTTGCGGAGGAGGGCGCCTTCAGGGTCGCGTAGGTTGCGCGGAGATTGATCCTTGTTGCGCTTCAAGCGTTCCTGATTGGCACCGAATAGTGCCTCATCCACGATGGGTGGGCACACCTCCGGACCGAAGATGACACGATCCTCGTCGGCCTCATCCCGTACCCGGTAAGACATGTGATCAGTCGGCTCACCAGTTACGGGATCTGTGACCGTATGGAGAGTCCGGACGGTGCGGAAACCAATGTGCCTGCCGATGTAGGCCGTGCTACTCAGAATCTTGGCAATGGCCGAGTGTCGCCACACTGGTGATGGTTCACGGTTCTTGGGCAGCCATCCACGTACCTCCCACAACTGCGTGGGAGTCGGGACTCCTTCGTCAGTGAGTTTTTGTCCGATGGCACGGATAGTTAGGCCATCGTAATACAGCTGATGAATGCGACACACGACCGGGGCGGCTACTGGGTCAATCACGTAGCGTGTTCTGCGCTGCTTACCAGTGGGGGCATCTAAGTCCGCGAAGAGATAGCCATACAGCGGGCGGGAATGATTAGGAAGCTTGCCGTCTCGTACACGCGCCCGCTTCCCGCCATAGGTGCGCTCGCGGATGTTCTGGAGTTCGAGCTCGGCTCCGAAAGCATAGAGGTTGCGCTGTGCTGTACCGAGTGGTCCTGCGGCCACAGGCTGAGTGGCGCTCACCACTGAGACGCCGTATCGCTCCAGCATGTAAATCGCAACGGACTGCTGGTCCTGCACACGGGAGAAGCGGTCGTAACGTGCCACCACGACGATATCAAACTTGTGGTGCTTTGCATCGGCGAGCATCTGCTGAAATACGGGCCGATTCAGGTCGTAACTCTTGCCGCCAGGGTCTTTGTAGGCCTCGACCAGAGTGTGCTTCCCAAAATCGGCCCATCGGCGCTCGATATCAAGCTGCTGGTCTTCGAGCGAGTAGTTTTTGTCGTCCTCTCCGGGGCTTGAGCGTCGTAGGTACATGGCGAGGCGTGACACTTTGCGCCCTTCTCCCTGTGGTTGTGAGTGATGTAGGAGCAGAAGCAATTGTACCTGCGTAGTCACGCATATGTAAACCTGGTGGCCCGAATAGCCAGCGCACGAATAAGACTAGTTCGCGGACGGAGGCGGAATCGTCATCAAGTGTTTTTCTGTTTCTCACTGCCATTGATGAATCACCTTCAGGGGTCTAGAACGTCGCGGAAACCCGGTGTTTCCCCGTGAGACCTCTAAGGACAGTGTGGAAAGGGGTGGCCATTTTCCCCGATTGAGCCCGGCAACTTGGATGGCGCCAGGTGCGGGCGCTGTCGAGGTGTGCTTACGACCCCCATCCCTGCCCTTTTCATGTTGAACCTCTAACTTACTGACGTCTGTGTTTGTTGCTAAAAGTGGGGTAAGCTGGGGTCATGAAGACCTCAAAAGCCCGGCTGGACTGGCGCGAAGCACGGCGGCGACGCGCTTGGGAGCTGAAACAACAGGGCTGGAAACAAACGGA
>DASWFL010000063.1:0-14722 GCA_036394255.1 Steroidobacteraceae bacterium | reverse complement strand
GACGGGTTTATCCGGCTGGTGAAAATGATCATCGCGCCGGTCATTTTCTGCACCGTGACCGGCGGCATCGCCGGCGTGAGCAGCTTGGAGAAGGTGGGCCGGGTCGGCCTCAAATCGCTCCTCTATTTCATCGCCGTGTCGAGCCTGGCCCTGCTGCTTGGACTCGCCGTCGCCGACCTGGTGCAACCAGGTGCCGGCCTCAACGCCGACCCCGCACAGTTCGATGCGGGCGCGGTGGCGGGTCTGCAATCGTCGGCGCACAGCCGCAGCGTGGTCGAATTCCTGCTGCACATCATTCCTGACACCCTGCTCGGCGCCTTTACCAGCGGCGAAATTCTTCAGGTGCTGCTGGTCGCCGTCCTGTTTGGCTGCGCCCTGGCCTTAAGCGGCGAGCGCGGCCAGCCGCTGCGGCGCGGCATCGACAGCCTGGGCGCCGTGGTCTTTCGCGTCGTGCACCTGATCATGCGCGCGGCGCCCATCGGGGCCTTCGGATCCATGGCCTACACCGTGGGCCAGTTCGGCGCGGGTGCGCTGTCGCATCTGGCCAGCCTGATGGCCTGCTTCTATCTCACCAGCGCGCTGTTCGTGTTCGGCGTACTGGGGCTGATCGCGCGTGCGAGCGGTTTTTCCCTCCTGCGGCTGCTGCGCTACGTTCGCGATGAGCTGCTGCTGGTGCTCGGCACCAGCTCATCCGAGGCCGCTCTGCCCTCGCTCATCGACAAGCTCGAAGTGGCCGGATGTTCGCGCTCGGTCGCGGGACTGGTGGTGCCGGCCGGATACTCTTTCAACCTCGACGGCACCAATATCTACATGACCATGGCGGCGCTGTTCATCGCGCAGGCCACCAACGTACATCTGGGCCTGTCCGATCAGCTCCTGTTACTGCTCGTGGCGATCATCAGTTCGAAGGGTGCAGCCGGTGTCACAGGCTCGGGCTTCATCACCCTCGCCGCGACGCTCGCCATCGTTCCGGCGGTACCCGTCGGCGCGCTGGTGCTCATTCAGGGTGTCGATCGATTCATGAGCGAGTGCCGCTCACTGACCAATTTCATCGGCAATGCCGTGGCGGCGATCGTGATCGCCCGCTCCGAGGGGGAGGTGGATGAGAGGCGCCTGCGCCAGGCGCTGGCGGAGCCGCGCGATGGCTGAGTCCGCCCGTCAGACCAGGCCTGTGAGCGCGACCGTCGGTGGCGTGATCGAGCTCTGGCGCCAATCGCTTGCACGCAGCTGGCTGCCGGCGACGCTGGTCGCGCTTTTGTGGACGGGTCTGGTGGCGCGCCCCTTGCTGTTGCTCGATCCGCAGGACGATCTGCTGCAACTGGCGACGCAGCTGCAGGAGCTGGTATTCGTGCCCTCCTTTGCTTACGCACTCCTGGCGGTCACTGCCTTGTCAGTACTGCCCTATTGCGCCATCACGGCCTGCGTTCATGCCACGGCCACCGGCGGGAAAGTGGCCGGCGCGGGCCTGCCGCTTGCGTTGCGGGTATTCCCGGGCGCCGTGGCCGCCGCCGCGGCATTTCTGTTCCTGACCTCGGTCGGCACGATCCTGTTGATCGTACCCGGCGCATACCTGTGGGGGATGTGGCAATTGTGGATCGTCGTCATCGTGGTCGAACGCTGTGGACCGCTCGCGGCGCTGGCGCGCAGCTGGCAGCTGACCCGCGGCGCATGGTGGCAGTCCGTGACGCTCGTGACGGTGATTGCGATCCTCTCCATGGTGCCGGTGATGCTGTTCGTCCTGATCGTGCCCTGGCTGATCCTGCCACTGGGATTGAGCGATGCGCAGGCGCTCATCGCCGAGCTCATCGGCCTGGGCCTGGCCGCGATTCTGGTGTTGCCGCTGGTGCCGGCCGCGCTGGTGGCGGTCTACCTGTTCCTGTGCAGCAGGCCGGCCGGATCGGCGGGGGAGGCCGGATGACGCCCTCGCGATCGGCGGCGGCCCTCTGGCAGCTGCTGGCCGTGCTGGCGCTGTGCGGCTGCGCCGCGCAGCCGCGGACTGTGGCGGTACGGGTCCTGCCGGTCGATGTGACCACCACCTATATCGAGGCCTACGTCCACCATTTCGCGCGCGGACAGTTCGCAATCGTCTCAGTCTGCATTGCTCCCGACGGCGCGATCGCCGCTGTCCGCGTGGTCGAATCCTCGACCGACAAGGCATTCGATGATGCGGCGCTGGTGTGGGCGCGGCAGGCGCACTACCGCCCGCAGCTCGAGAACGGGCAGCCGGTGTACGGGTGCCGGGAAGTGCGCGTCGAGATCAATTCCGACCCGTCCCCGCGCCTCAGCCGCGGGGCGGACAGCGCGCTGGGCTGAGATCGGCTGCAGCTCAGGGCCGTGCGGCGGCCTCGCAGATCGCGAAATCAAGCGGCGCGAGCTGCACGCGATAGCTCCCCGGCGCGTCGGCGTGCGCGGCGCAGTGGCCCCGCAGCGCCGTGAAGTGCTGGGAGCCTGCGTTGACGGTCACCTGGGCGCTGAGCGCTTCGCTGCCGGTGTTGAAGGCGATGAGGATCTCGCCTCCGCTCTTCGGATCCAGGCGCGACACGGCGAAAAGGCCGGGTGTCTCCCCCGCCGCGCGCACGATCTGCCCGCCGTGGCGCAGGGCCGGGTGCGCCAGGCGCAGTTTCGCCAGTCCGGCGATGTATTGATACAGCGGGTGCGCCGGGTTGAAGCTGCTGGTGGCGGTCGTGGCGGCGGTGCCCAGCAGGGGCTGATCGTTGTAGGAGGCCACCTGGCTCGCGAACATGTCCTGGCGCGCGGCCTGATCGCCCCCGAGACCGACGAAGCCCTGTTCGTCGCCATAGTAGATCGTCGGCACGCCGCGCAGTGTCAGCAGCATCGCATAGCCAAGCTGCAGGCGCTGCAGCAGCTCCGCGTCGCTGGCGTCGGGGCGAGCGTGACGCAGGAAACTGGCAAAGCGGCCGGCGTCGTGGTTGCTGATGAAGGTCGGCAGTCGCCGCGCCGTGCCAGCGCCGCCCTCGTAGAGCGGGTCGGCGGCAAACAGGCGCACCAGTTCATCGGTGCCGGCATGGCCCGCGATCGTGTCGAGGACGGCGACCGCGAAGGCGAAATCGAGCACGGCCGGGAGCCTGTCGACCCGGGTGTGTTCAGCCAGCCGTGCCGGATCCATCTCGCCGGTCGCGACCTCGCCGAAGATGTGGAAGTTGGGAATGCCGCGCGCCTTCGCCCGCTTGAGCATCGCCGGCACGAAGGCCTGCCAGAACTCCGGGTTCACGTGTTGCGCGGTGTCGATGCGGAACCCGTCAATGCCGTACTTGTCGATCCAGCCGCCGAAGATGTCGATGAAACCGCGCACCACGCGTGGATCTTCGGTCAGCAGGTCATCGAGCTGGACGAAATCGCCCTTGGTCGAGCTCTCGCCCCTGAAGGTGCTGTCCCCGCGGTTGTGGTAATAGAGCGGATTGTTGAGCCAGTCGGGCACCTTGAGGTGTTCTTCGCCCGCGGGCACGTAGGGCGTGTAGGCGTAGTCGGGGCGTGTCAGCCGGGCGAAGTTCGCCGTCGTTTGCACGTCGTCCCCGGCGAAGCCCTCGTTGATGGGCGCACCCGCGAGGCCGCCGCGCCGCGTGTAGGGATAGTCCGCCACCGAGCGGTAGGCGCAGTCGTTCGCCGGGCACTCGCGGTAGCGGATCACATCCGCCGTGTGGTTCACGATGATGTCGAGGTAGAGCTTCATGCCGCGCGCGTGGGCCGCAGCCACCAGCGCATGCATGTCCGCTTCCGTCCCGAAGTGCGGGTCGACCGCGGTGAAATCGGTGATCCAGTAACCGTGATAGCCCGCCGATTCGTGGCCCGGCGCACCCTGAACGGCCCTGTTCTTGTAGATCGGGCCCAGCCAGATCGCCGTCGCGCCCAACGCCTGGATGTAGTTGAGCCGCGAGATCAGGCCGCGCAGATCACCGCCATGGTAGAAACCCGTCGAGCTCGGATCGAAGCCGGTCTGCAGCCGATCACCGCTTGAGGTCCCGCGATCGTTCGCCGGATCGCCGTTCTCGAAGCGATCGGGGAGCAGGAAATAGATGATCTCGTCCTCGGGCGGCCGGAGGCGAAAATTTCCGCCGCCTTCCGGGCCGCTCGCCGCCGCTGCGGCCGGCGCCGCCAGTGCGGCCGACGCCGCCAGTGCGGCCGACGTTGCCAGCGTCGCGAGCAGCAGGGCGGTATGGCGCGCACTGGGGTTCACGCCGCGAGGTTAACACCAAGGGGTGGCGGCGCGAAATGCCCCGGGATGCTAGGCTTGCCGGTGGCGAATCGGGCACGGTCGCGGGGTTGAGTTGTGGTCGATGAATCAAAGACTCAGCTGAATGTGCCGGCGGACGCGGCTACGCAGCGGCGTGTGCCGTCCTCGCCGCCGCTCACTGCCCATGACGCCGCTGCGCCCGGCACGACCATACGGGGTCGCTACGTATTGGAGCGCCTGCTGGGACAGGGCGGCATGGGTCAGGTGTGGAAGGCGCTCGACCTGGTGGCGCAGCGTGCGCAGGATCCCACCCCCTACGTGGCGATCAAATTAATCAGCACCGATTTCGAATCACACCCCGAAGCCTTCATTGCCCTGCAGCGCGAGACGCGCAAGGCCCAGGCACTGGCGCATCCCAATATCGTCACGGTGCACAACTTCGATCTGGACGGGAGCGCGGGTGCACGCGCCTTCATGTCGATGGAGTTGCTCGATGGACAGCCCCTCGATGCGGTGATTCGGGCGCATCCGGCCGGAATGGCACGCCTGCCGGCGCTGCCCATCGTGCAGGGCATGGCGCGCGGGCTGGGGTATGCGCACCGCAAGGGCCTTGTGCACCTCGATTTCAAGCCGGGCAACGTGTTCGTCGGCGCCAATGGGCAGGCGAAAATTCTGGATTTCGGCATCGCGCGCGCCGTGCGCGGCGGCGAGGCCGCCGCCAGGAATGATGTGTTTGATGCCGGCAGTCTCGGAGCGATGACGCTCGCCTACGCCTCGCCGCAGATGCTGGCGCATGAGGACCCGCAGCCCGATGACGACGTGTACGCCCTGGGCCTCGTCAGCTATGAATTGCTCAGTGGCCGGCATCCCTACAATCGCCTCGCAGCGAACGACGCGCAGCAGCAGCAGTTGCGGCCGGCGCCCATAAGCGGATTGCGCCGCCACGAATGGCGTGCCATCGAGCGTGCGCTCAATTTCGAGCGAGCGCGCCGCTGGCCCGATGCCGCCGCGTTTCAGCAGGCTTACTCCGGGCGCGGCAGGCTGGCGAAGTCGCTGGCGGCGGCGGTGGCGGTGATGGCGATCGTGGCTGCGGTGCTCGGCTATCGCTCCTATGTCGCCGGTCTGCCTGACATACCGTTTGCCAAGCTGCCGGCGGATGTGCAGAGCGAGATTCGCACGCATCTGCAGCAGGCCGACGAGGCCTGGGCGCTGACGCAAAAGGGGCAGGGCGTGCTCATCAACGATGCGGTCGGTGAGTACGCCGCGGCCTGGGAACTGCAGCCCCGCAATGCAGAGGCGTCGCGCGGCCTGCGCCAGACCGCGGACTACGTCATCGAGCGCTTGAAGGCCGTGCCCGATGCCGCCGTGCGCCGTCAGCAGCTGCAGGAGCTGGCGGCACGCAGCGAGTTCTACGCGGGATATCAGCCAGTGAAGGACGCGCTGGCACAGTAATAGCGGATGTGCGTCGCAGATCCGGGCGACCCGCTTTGACTGGACATAAGATGGGCAGTAGCGTGACCGGCATGAAAGGCCCAGCCCGCATCCGTGGCACTTTGCGCGTCTCGCTACAGTGCTTGCTGCTGGGTGCGGCCGTGCTGCTGGACGCCAACGCCTGGGGCGCTCATTCCTCCCAGGCGCCCGCGGCAGCCCAGGCCACCGAAGGCATGGTGACGCGCGGGGATCTGGAAATAGTCGAATGCCTGCTGCCGGGCCAGGTGCGCTCGCTGGGTACGTCCACTTACCTCTCGCAACGCCGGCCGGTGCGCACGACAACCGCGGACTGCCGCATCCGCGGTGGCGAATTCGTGGCCTACGATCGGGCTGATTACAAATCGGCCCTGCGCATCTGGATGCAGGCCGCCGAAGCAGGCGATCCGGAGGCGCAGAACAATGTCGGTGAAATCTACGAGCGCGGCCTGGGCGATGTCCCCAACTATGCCGCGGCAGCGATCTGGTATCAGAAGGCAGCGGATCAGCACTATTCCCGCGCCCTGTTCAACCTGGGTACCTTGTATGAAGCGGGCCTGGGTGTCGATCAGGACCAGCTGAAGGCGCTCAACCTGTATCGCCAGGCGTGGGGGCTGCCGGCCGACAGCGTGATGTTCGAGTCCGCGGCGCGCCGTGAGCAGGAGGCCCTGCGCGCTGAACTGACGC
This sequence comes from Steroidobacteraceae bacterium, assembly GCA_036394255.1. GTDB lineage: Bacteria > Pseudomonadota > Gammaproteobacteria > Steroidobacterales > Steroidobacteraceae > FEN-1191. Next base: position 8,376 of record DASWFL010000063.1, on the reverse strand, counting down.
AGGCCGTGTCCGAGAAGGACCAGCAGCTGCAGCTGTTGAAAAAGCAGTTGCAGGAGTTGCAGGGCCGCCTCGAGGCGGCCGCCGCTGCCGCCGCTGCGGCCGCCCAGTCGGCCGCCGCCGCTCATCCCGCGCCCGTGGTAGCCGCCCCTTCCAGCGCCGAAGTTGAAACCCTGCGCAAGTTGGTGGCACAGCTGGAAGCCGAGCGCCAGGCCAGTCAGCGGCGACTCGATGCGGTGCCGCGCACGCGTGAGCCCGCGGCCGGAGCGCCGGTCGTGGCGATGACGGATGCCGCGACCGCTCGTTCGGTCAATGGCCTGGACTTTGGCCGCTACTACGCCCTGATCATCGGCAATCAGAACTACTCCGAGCTGGAGAGTCTGCTGACGCCGCGCAGCGATGCCGAGCGCGTGGGAAAATTGCTGAAGGATAAGTACGGATTTACGGTACAAACGATCGAGGACGGCACCGATGTGACGATGCTGCGGGCACTCAACGATCTGAACGGTATTCTCCGACCGAACGACAATCTGCTCATCTACTACGCCGGCCACGGCACGCGGCTCGTGGCAGACAAGCGCGAGAGCGGTTATTGGCTGCCGGTCAACGCCGAACGCCCGCCCAAGGATACCTATTGGGTCCCGAACGAACAGATCACGGCACATATCGGCCGGATGACCGCGCGGCGCGTGCTGGTGGTGGCCGACTCGTGTTACGCCGGCCTGCTGTCAGCCGATCCGAGTTTCATTTTTCTGGAGCAGCCCACGCAGGTCAGCAGCGACTACATCAAATTCAAACTGCCCAAGCGTGCGCGGCTGCTGATCGACTCGGGCGGCGACGAGCCGGTATTGGACAGCGGTGGCCAGGGTAATTCGGTCTTCGCCAGTGCTTTCCTGGCAGTGCTGGAGCAGAACGAGGGCGTCTTGAGTGCACCGGCCCTGTTCGCCGGCGTACAGGAGCGCGTCCAGGTCGCGGCGGCGCGCCTGAAATTTGCGCAACATCCGGAACTGAAATCCATCAAGGGCGCCGGCCATGAGGTGGGCGATTTCTTCTTCGTGCCCTTGGCGCGTTCGCGCCTGTAGGCAGGCCGACTGGCATCCCGCTCTCGCATGAGGCACGTCATGATCTCAGGGAAATCGTTTCGCGTAGCCGCAGTTCTGGCACTCCTGGGCCTGATGGCCCCGGAATTGCTGCGAGCCCAGGTCAAGGGTCCGCCCCGGGGCGCAACCTTGGCTGCCGCCTGGACGCAGGCGATGGCCGGTGTCGTCAACTCCACACTGTGCACCAACTTTCTTCAGCAGGGCGGAGGCGTCACGCCGGCCCAGGGCGCTGCCTGCCTGACAGCGGCCGGATTCGCCGGTACCGCCAACGCCGTGGCCATCCGCAGTGCCGCGCCGGAGGAACTGACGGCAGCCAACGTGCTGCTGAAGGAGCTGGCGCACCGGCAGCTGGACCAGCTCAATCAGCGGCTGGAGCGTTGGCACGCGGCGGATCACTCCGGGCAGTTCGCAGCGCTGCCACGGCTGGCAAGCCTGAATCCGCAGGAAGCCGTGGACCAGTCGGGCGGACTGTCCCAGGACTTCGGTCGCTGGGGCGTCTTCACCAATCTGGCCGGTGATTTCGGCAGCCGCAGTGCCACTGACCTGACGGACAGCTTTGATCTGAGGGGTTTCAATCTGACGACCGGCGCTGACTATCGCCTGAGTCGGGGTTGGGTGATCGGGGGCATCGCAGGCTACACGGATGAACGCGCCGTATTCGATGCCGCGCCCGGTACCGGCGGACGCCTGGAGCACAGCGGGTTCAGCCTGCTGGCGTACGGTCAGTACGAAGGCCAGTCGGCGTACGTGACCGGCTCGCTGGGCTGGCAGCAGCTGGATCAGCGACTCGAGCGCAGCGGTACCTACGTCGATCCGGCCCACCTCGATGCCGGTGGCAACAATCTGAGCGCCAAAATGGCCGCTACGGGTTCGACCAACATCGGAGCGCTGTTTGCGACTCTGCAAAGCGGCTATAGCTGGAGCGCGGGGCCTAGCACCGTAGAGCCCTATCTGCAGCTCCAGTACCGGCGCAGCAAGCTCGATCCCTTCACCGAATCCGGTGGGGCGGGCGTGGTCAGCGATGGCACCAACAGCTATCCATTCGACATCAACATGAGTTATGCGGGCGCGCACGTTACGAGCCTGGATGGCACCATCGGCCTGAAATGGCAGCGCGTCGTCAACGGTGCGATTGGCGTTTACGTGCCCTATCTCAATGCCGAGTACACGCACCAGTTCAATGACACGCCCTACACCGTATCCGGAATGCTGGCGCCGCTGTCGGGCATTGTGCCGGACTTCACGCTGCCAGCCGATGCGCTGTCAGGCAAGTACTACAGCGTCATCGCGGGCTGCAACTACGTCGCGCGAGGTGGGCTGCAGGCGTACCTGCAGATACGGTCGTCCTTCAAGCAGACAAATCTCAAGGATCGTTCGCTTACCGCCGGCTTGCGCCACGAACTATAATCTGCGCCGGCTGTAGTGCAAGGGGGGGTGGTGCAGCAGCTACATCTCGTGATCGTGGGCGCGGGTCCCGCCGGTCTCAGCGCTGCCGCGCGTGCAGCCGAGATCGACAGGCGCGAGAGCCGCACCGTGCCCAGCTACGTATTGCTGGAATCGTCGGCAGCCGTCGCCAAGACCATCCAGCGCTACCAGAAAGGCAAGCACGTGATGGCGGAACCCGGATTTCTGGAGCTGCGCAGCGACCTGAGCTTTGAGGCGGGCAGCCGCGAGCAGGTCCTGGGGGAGTGGGCTCAAGGCGTCGGGAAACTTGCCATCACCGCGCGATTTTCTGCCGACGTGAAGTCGATCAGCGGGCAGCACGGCTGTTTCGAGTTGGTGCTCGCCGACGGCAGCCGGCTTAGCGCCGCGAATGTACTGATAGCCATCGGCCTGGACGGCAATCCACGCCCCATTGGCGCGCCAGGCGAAGATGGCACGACGGTGCAGTATCAGCTCGACGATCCGCGCGAATACCGGCAGGAGACCATACTGGTGGTGGGTGCCGGTGACGCCGCCATCGAGAACGCCCTGGCACTGAGCGAGCAGAACGAGGTCGTCCTGGTCAATCGCGGCAAGGAATTCAGCCGCGCCAAACAGGGCAATCTCAACGCCGTTGTCGCTGCCATCGCCAGTAGGGACGTGCGCCTGAGCTGCCGCTACGAAACACGCGTCAGCTCGATCGTGCGTGGGGTGCCTGGGGAACCCCTGGCGGTGACGCTGGAGACCCCGACCGGCGCCGAGCCGCTGAGGTGTCATCGCATCATTGCGCGTCTGGGTACCGATCCACCGCGCCGTTTCATCGAGTCAGTCGGCGTGCAGTTCCCGAGTGCCCGACCTCAGGCGATTCCCGCATTGACCCGGCATTGCGAAACCAACGTGCCCGGCATCTATATTGTCGGTTCCCTGGCCGGCTACCCGCTCATCAAGCAGGCCATGAACCAGGGCTACGATGTCGTCGAGCACATCTACGGCCACGACATCCGCCCCGCCGACTATCCCCTGCTCGAGGCCCAATTCACCGGCCTGCCCTTTGAGCGCGAATGCGAGGAATTGCTGGAGCGATTCAAGTCGGTGGTGCCCATGTTTCGTGAGCTGAACGCGCTGGCGTTTCGCGAGCTCATGATCGAAAGCGACGTCATCGCGGCCTATCCCGACGGACCCGAATATCGCGAGGCCGGCGCCCGGATCGAGCGGCTGCTGCAGGCCATCGGAGGCAAGGTGCGTCGTCCGCGCGTGACGCGCGTGATCCATGAGGGCGACCCTCTCTATGAGGCGGGTGAATACGGCACCTCGTTTCTGACGATCGTCAATGGCGACGTGACGCTGCAGACTCCCGGGCCGCCCGTGGTAACGACGCCCCTGGCCCGCGGCGATTTCTGTGGCGAGATGAGTCTGCTCTCCGGCCGGCCACGGGGCGAGCGCGCCGTGGCCGGTGCAGGCTGCATCGTGATCGAAACTCCACGCCGCACGATGCTCAAGCTGATGAGCTCCAACGAAGAGGTCCGTCGCGGCATCGACTGGATATTCGTGGTGCGCGAGTTGCAGCGGCATTTTGCGCCACGCGCCACGACGCGCGATCTGCGCGAGGTCGCCACGCGGGTGCTGGTGCGCAAGTTCCGCGCCGGAGAGACTGTGTACAGCGAAGGCGCAGCCGGCGACAGCCTGTTTCTGGTGCGCTCGGGCAGTATCACCCTGCGGCGCAGGCGCCAATCGCAGGACCTGCTGGTGGCGCAGATCGCCGCTGGCCAGCGTTTTGGCGAAATGGCGCTCATGGGGGATCCGCTGCGCCGCGAGTCGGCCACGGCGACAGTCGCCTGCGACCTGATTGAAGTACGGCAACCCGAATTTCTGGCGCTCATGCAGCGCGCCGATGCCAGCATCGAACCCCTGCAAAAGCTCGTGAGCGGCCGCGTGGTCGGCAACGCCGGCATGGAGGTCCGGCCCGAGGCGGGCGCGGCGATCAATTTCCTCATGGCGCAGGGCCTGGGTGAGGCCACCAACGCACTGGTGATCCACGAGGCGCTGTGCGTGGGTTGTGACAGCTGCGAAAAAGCCTGCGCGGAGACACACGGTGGAATATCCAGGCTGGACCGCAAAGCCGGTGCCTCCTTTGCCCAATTGCACGTGCCGCACTCCTGTCGGCACTGTGACCAGCCGCATTGCATGAAGGACTGTCCGCCCAACGCCATCAAGCGTTCGGCCAGTGGCGAGGTCTATATTGATGAAACCTGCATTGGATGCGGCAATTGTCAGAGCAATTGTCCCTACCACGCCATTCGCATGGCTTACGACGCCCCTGACAAACCGGGATTGCTGAGCTGGCTTATCTTTGACAGTGGCGACGGGCCGGGCGAAGCGGTTGACTATCAGCCGACCGCAACGGCGAAGGCCAGGGGGAAAAAGGCGGTCAAGTGCGATGCGTGCCGGGGGCTGGATGGTGGCCCGGCCTGCGTGCGCGCCTGCCCGACGGGCGCGGCCCTGCGCATTGGGCCGACGGAGCTGCCGGATCTGGTGCAGGAGCGGCGGCGATGATGCACCAGAGCCTGCTGCGATTCCGCGGCGCGCGCTACTTCTGGTGGGCGCTGGCACTGACCTCAGCCGCGTTGATGATCTATGCCACGCCGGTGGGGTGGCGGCCGCGCGGCGGAGGCACATGGCAGGGCTACACCCTGGGCACCGTGGGCGCGGCCTTGGTGGTCTGGCTGACGCTGCTGGGAATTCGCAAGCGTCGCTACGCCTCAACGCTCGGCAGCGTGCAGGGCTGGACTTCCGCGCACGTCATGCTCGGCCTGTCACTGGCCGTCATCGTGACGCTGCACACCGGTTTCCAGTTTGGCTGGAACGTACACACGCTGGCCTATGTGTTCATGATGCTGGTGATCGCGAGCGGCGTACTGGGGCTGGTGCTCTACATGTCCGCACCGCGCCAGCTGTCCGAGAACGCGGCTGGCCAGTCGCGCCAGCAGATGTTCGGCGAGCTGCTGGCTATCGACGGTACGGCGCGCGACGTGGCGCGCAGCTGCGACCCGTCCGTCGCACTGGCCGTGACGAGCAGTATCGAGCGAACCGCCATTGGCGGCGGAGCATTCAGCCAGCTGTTCGGCACCGACCGATCCTTCTTCCAGCCCTCCGGCGCGGCGGTGGCCGGGCCGGCGGACAATAAAGACAACCAGGCGGTCATTGACTTCGTGGCCGCGCGCGTCCCGCGTGCGGCAAAACGCATTGAGGCAGAGAGCCTGCAGGAACTGGTGGCGCTGCTGTGCCGACGCCAGGCCCTGTTGCGCCGCATTCGTCGCGACATACGCCTGCAGGCCTGGCTCAAGATCTGGCTCTACCTGCACATACCGATGACCGTGGGGCTGCTCGCGGCCCTGACCGTGCATGTGCTGGCCACGTTCATGTACTGGTAGGCCATGCACGTCCTACTGCGACAACTGCGCAAGCTCCCCGATGGCCAGCTCGAATACCAGGACACCGAGCTGGCGGCCGACGAACTGCTGATCGGCGGCGCCCCGCAGTGCCAGATTCAGTGGGTAGGCGAGGGCATTGCCCCGCGCCACGCCAGCCTGCATTACGGCGCAAGCGGTGCGATTCTGAAATGCCGTCGCGGCTGCCGTATCCGTGTCAATGGTCAGCCCGCTACGGGCGGCGCGTTAAGGGTGGGCGACGAGCTGCATCTCGGACCGCACCGCCTGCGATTGATGTCACCGCCCAGTGGCTTTCAGCTGGCGCTTGAAATTGAAACCAGCAGCACGGCTGCCAGTCTTTACTACGAAGGTGCATTCCGCACCAGTCTCAGGCAAACCTGGCTACCGATGCGCAGCGCCTCGTGGGCACTGCTGGCACTGACCCTGCTGTTGACGCTGGCCATGCCGCTGTACAGCGTGCGGCTGCAGCGGGCAGGTCAGCCGGTTCCGGCCGCGATCGTCACGGACCGGATCTGGACCGCCGGTCCGCTGCTGGCAGCGCACCAGCTCACGACTGCGGCCACCTGCATGAGCTGTCACCAGTCGCTGTTCGTGCACGTGGAGGATCGGGCCTGCCGCCACTGCCACAAGGGAACGGTGGATCATGTCGGCGAGCGGAAACTGGCCGAGCATGGGGCTGGCGACAAGCCCCGCTGCGCCAGCTGTCATCTCGAACACGGTGGAAGCACCGGACATCTGCTGCTCGCGACGAGCAAGCTGTGTACGGGCTGTCACGGGATCCCTGGCGCGAGCGCCGTCAGCCTGGGCCTGCCGGTCATCACGGGCTTTGCGGCCGGCGCGCATCCGGACTGGCAGCCCACCGCAGCTGCGACGGGCCTGAAATTTTCTCACGCGCAGCATCTCGATGCCGACCGGGTGCGCACTCTCACCGACAGGCGCGCGATGGTCTGCGCCGATTGCCATCAGTTGGCAGCGGACGGCGCACATTTCGTGCCCATCACCATGGAGCGTAGCTGCCGCTCCTGTCACGAGCTGACCTTCGATGACGGACGGAGCCAGCGACAATTGCCGCACGGAAACGCCGGCGACGCGATTGCGCTCATCCAGGACTATTTCGCGCGGCGCGCCGTTGATCCCGCGGCCGCGGAGCAATGGCCCGCGCGGCGGCGCACGCCGGATCCGGCTGCCGGGCAGCGCTGCGAAGCCTCGGTATTTCAGTGCGCCACTCGCGCTGCCGCCCGGGAAATTCTCCTGCAGTTCGAGCAACAGGGCTGCGTGGTCTGCCACGACGTGAGCAGCAACGGCGCGGCCGATCCGCTCAAGCGCTATGCGATCAGGCCGGTCAGCCTTGGCGCTGACCTCCTGCCGGCCTCGCGCTTCAAGCACACCCAGCACCTGATCATGGCGGGAAAGTCAGGCGATGCGGCTTGCCTCAGTTGTCACGACGCCCGGCAATCGAGCGGCGCGGCACCCTCGATGGTGCCTCGACTCGGCAACTGCCTCGGCTGTCACGACACATCGACGCAGCCGCCCCGAGTCCCGCTGCAATGCATGAGCTGTCACTCCTATCATCCGGACGGCGCTCCGGGCGTGGCCGGGTGAGCGTGAGGCGGCAGCTCGTGGGCTGCGGCGCGCGCACTGCACTGCAGGGCCTGGTCGCGTCCCTGTTCCTGCTGCTGAACGCCTGCTCAGGCGGTGGCCCGGCCCTGTCCGGCGCCGGCACCAGTGGCGATGCGGCCTGCGATGGCGGCTGCACCACAGCGGCTTCCATACTCAGCGTCGGCGATGTGCAGCGAATCATTGCCCAGGGCGTGGCCGAGGCGCATGCCCGCGGCGCGAGTGCCACGATCGCGGTCACCGATCGCGTGGGCAATGTGCTGGCAGTGTTTCGTATGGGTGCCGCGGCAACCCGCGTCGTGCAGATTTCGTCGGTTGCAGGCGCCCCGGGCATAAGCGGCGGGCTCGAGGGCATACGCCTGCCGGTGCCGGCAACGCCACTGGCCGCACTGAATCTGGACCACCAGGCGGCAATCACCAAGGCGGTGACGGCGGCCTATCTATCCACCGAAGGCAACGCGTTTTCCACCCGTACGGCCAGCCAGGTCGTACAGCAGCACTTCAATCCCGGTGACCTCGGCCGTCCGAGTGGGCCGCTGTTCGGTGTGCAGTTCAGCCAGCTGGCCTGCTCGGACATCGTGCGCGCCTACAACGGTGCGGGTACTTCGGCCGGACCGCAGCGCTCGCCGCTGGGTCTGGCTGCCGATCCTGGCGGCTTTCCTCTTTATATTGCCGGTGCGGTGGTGGGTGGTGTCGGTGTCATGGCGGACGGTCGCTACGGCCTTGATGCGGACATCAGCGACACCGATCAGGATCTGGACGAGTCCATCGCGATGGCCGCAAGCTACGGG
>DASWFL010000062.1:0-4766 GCA_036394255.1 Steroidobacteraceae bacterium | reverse complement strand
CGCACGAGGCCGCCGTGCTCACGGCGATCAACCGCTATCCGGAACTCATCGCCCAGGCGGCCGCGAATCGTGCACCGCACCTGCTGGTGCACTTTTTGCGCGATCTCGCGCAGGCCTTTCACACCTGGTACAACGCCGCGCAGTTCATCGTCGAGGACGGCGCCACGCGCAACGCGCGGCTGGCGCTCGCCCTGGCCACGCAGCAGGTGCTGCGCAACGGACTGGAACTGCTCGGCGCCAGTGCGCCGGAGAGCATGTGAGCAATCGGCGGCTCACCGCGCGCGACTACAAGAGCGTACGACGCGGCGGCCTGAATCTGGCGCGGCTGCGCGACCTGGGCCTGGGTCTCGCCACCGGACTCCTGGTGGCGCTCATCGTCTACGTCGGCGATCACCGCGCCGGCCCCGGTGCCGTTGAGCCGCTGCCGACACCGCGGCACGCTGCGCCGCGGACCGCGGACAGCGCCGGTTTCAACGGGGCGGCCGGCGCCGAAGGCGCCAGCGGCAGCTACGATTTCTACGAAGGGCTGCCGAAATTCGAAGTCGTGGTGCCGGAGAAGGAGCACGGCGCACACGTCGATGCGGCCGCGCGCATCGAGCGCCCGGGCACCTATTTCCTGCAGGCCGGGTCCTACCGCAACGAAGCCGACGCCGAGCGTGTGCAGGCGCAGCTGGCGCGCCAGAACATCAGCGCCAACGTGCAGCGCGTGCAGCTCGACGCGGACGTCTGGTTCCGCATCCGCATCGGCCCGATCAAGGATCTCACCCAGCTCAATCGCGTGCGCCAGCAGCTGCAGGCCGCCGAGATCGTCTCGCTCGTGATCCGGGTCGAGGATTAGCCCGACTACCAGCGCACACCCTGCGGGCGGCCGTACCTGGAATCGATGAGCGCGTAGAGCGCGGCCGTAAAGCGGTCAGCCTCCGCCCCCGTCATGTGCGACCACTCCGGCAGGGTGTAGCCCTGCAGCTGTGGATAATCCTGGAAGTGGATGCCGGGTGCGCCGGTCTCCGCCAGCAGCACGTCCCAGGTGGCCTCACGCGGAAACACCCGCTGCTCGTAAGCCAGGTACTGGTCCACGCTGGGCTCGCGCAGGAACACTACGGGCACGCCACGCGCACGCAGCTTCGCGACCGCCGCCACGGCGCGTGCGATCTGCTTGTCGAGCGTCTGCTTGTTCTCGGCCGCTTTCGCCGGTGTCGGCGGCGGGTCGTGGAAGTCCTGGTCCCAGATCCGCCGCGCCAGCGCGCGGTAATCCGGATCGGTCTCGAGTTTGCTCCACATCCGGTTATTGCGGTCCGCCTCGGTGTTGCCGAGCTTGCGTACATTGGTGGAGGCCTTGCGGCCCGGGCGCAGCGGCCAGCCCTGGCGCTTGATCACGGTGAACAGGGCGAAGTCGTTGTCGTAGAAAGCGACGTAGGGCTCGATCAGATGCATGGAGAGCCACTTGCCGACGCGATCCGAGGGTGACTCGCGCTTCAAATACTTTAGCCACTGCCCCCCTCCGTGGTATTCGTAGCCCATGAAAAACAACTCGGGCGCAACGCCGACCAGTACGCGTCCGTGGAATTTCTGGTCGTCGGCGAGATCTTCAAGTGCGAACAGGGGCGAAGTGCCGACGACCGCGAGCTGGATCGGCCGGCGTCCCGACAGGCGTTCCCACACCGGCAGCTGTACGTCGAAATAGGTGCGCGAGGATGCGAGGAGCACAGTGGCATCCTGCCCTGTGGTGTCGACCTGCCGCCGCTGAATGGCCCACAGGGCGCTGTCGTCGCGAAAGCTCGGCGTCACGCCGTAGTCGCGCCAGTACCACTCCCATCCGCCGCAAAGCAGCAGCGCGAGCGCGGTTGCAGCGAGCAGCATTTTTCCCCACGGCAGGTCCGGGACCGGGCGCTCGGGCACGGGCTGCGCGACGCCCGGGCGGTCGGCCGCGGTCAGTCGCTTCGCCAGCGGCTCCGGCGACCCGGCGTGGCTAGAACTGGAAGTAGATGAAGGCATTGCCCGTGCCCTGCGAGATGATGATGACGAAGATCATAAGACCCCAGGCGGCGGCGATCAGCGCCGGGTGCGCGCGTGCCAGCACCGACTCGAGCGTGCGCTTGCGCATCAGCCAGTGGCTGAGCACGATGCCGGTCACGACCAGCGGCACCACGACCAGAAAAACCGTGTCGAGGATCGGCTTCGCTGCGCCATTCTGTCCGCTCATGCCGCGCAGTACCTGCCAGGCGGTGCCGAAACTCCTGGCGCGGAAAAATACCCAGGTCACGTTGACGAGCATCCACGTCAGCAGTCCGAGCGCGAGGGTCGCCAGGGCTCCGGGCCGGTAGCCGGCGAAGCGCCCGCGCAGCACCCGTTCGGCCGAGAGGTACAGCCCGTGCAATCCTCCCCAGACCACGAAGGTCCAGTTCGCACCGTGCCACAGCCCGCCCAGCAGCATCGTTCCCATCAGCGCGAAATAAGTGCGCGCCGGCCCGTGACGGTTACCGCCCAGCGGAATGTACAGATAGTCCCGCAGCCAGGATGACAGGGTGATGTGCCAGCGGTGCCAGAAGTCCGAGAAGCCGACCGCGGCATACGGAAAGCGAAAATTGTCGGGCATCGCGAAGCCGAGGCACAGGGCCGCGCCGATCGCTGTCGTGGAGTAGCCCGCGAAGTCGCAGAAGATCTGCCCGCTGAAAGCCAGTGTGCCGACCCAGGCGTCGAGGGCGCCGGGCGCGCCGGTAGCGTCGTAAACCCGCTCGGCCGCGTTCGATAGAAATGTGTCGGCCAGAACGACCTTCTGGAACAGGCCGAGCGTCATCAGCGCGAGGCCGAAGCGCAAGTGCTGCGCGCTCGCGCGCCGCTCCTGCTCGAACTGGGGCACGAGCTCGGTGGGCCGCATGATGGGCCCGGCCACCAGGTGCGGAAAGAACGTCACGAACAGGGCGTAATCCAGGAAATTGCGGGCCGGCAGGGCGCGGCGCAGGTAGACATCGAGCGTGTAGGACATCGTCGCGAAGGTGTAGAAGGAGATGCCGACCGGCAGCACGATGTCGAACTCGGGCGGACGGTAGTCGATGCCAAGCCCGGACATCAGCGCGGAAAAATTGTGCAGCAGGAAAGTGCCGTACTTGAAGTACAGCAGCATGCCGAGGTTCGCCACCACCGACAGCAGCATCCAGGCGCGCCGCCTGGCCGCGCCCTCCGCCCGCACCAGAGCCTGGGCCGCGAACCAGTCGACGATGGTCGAGACCCACAGCAGGATGATGAACGGCGGATTCCAGGCGGCGTAGAACACGTAGCTCGCGAGCAGCAGATTGATCTTGCGTGTCTTCCACGGCAGCGGCAGGGAGTGCAGCGCGAGCACAATCGCGAAGAACACTGCAAACGTGAGTGTGTTGAACACCATGGAGCGTGGACCCTAATTGCCTGCGCGGCGCGCCGGTTGTTGTTTCTGTTGCGCGACCGCGTCGGCTGTGGGTCCATGCTGCCATCGATCACCGCCGCGCGCCAGCGCGCCGCGTCCGTTCAGGCCGGCGGGTGTTGTCTACATTGCTTGACATGATGTATAGTATTATTTACTCTGTGTATAGATCACAGTACTCCGGGGGATCGTAAACATGTCATTTCGTGAAAAGAGCGCGTGGATCAATTTTGTCCTGCTGCTGGCCTTCGCGATCTATTTCGGCAACGTGGCGCTGCACATGCTCGATCCGACCCGCCCGCACGCAAATTATCTGCAGCTGTTCGTGCTGCTGGTCGTCGCGATCGTGGTCCTGGAGATCATCACCCACGCTGTGATCGCCCTTCGCTCGCCGCGCGAAGCGCGGACGCCCATCGACGAGCGGGAACGGCTGATCGAGCTGCGCTCGACGCGGCCCGCGTTCTACGTGCTGCTGGTAGGTGCATTCCTGTCGGTCGGCACGATCCACATCGGCGCCAGCACCTGGCTGCTCGCGCATTGCGTCCTGTTTGCCATCTGGGCGGCGGAGCTGACTCGCTACGGCTCGCAGCTCTACCACTACCGTCGCGGCGCCTGAGATGAGCGCAAGCCCCATCAGCAACCACATCCGGCGGCTGCGCTTCGAGCACAGGGAAATGACGCAGCAGGCGCTGGCGGAGCGCATCGGCGTCACACGCCAGACTGTGAACGCCATCGAACTGGGAAAATACTCGCCCTCGCTGGAGGTCGCGTTCCGCATCGCCGCGGTGTTCGCGCAACCGCTTGAAGCCGTCTTTCAGTTTCGCGAGCCGGTCAGTCCCCGGCGCCGTGCCTGATCCCGATGCCGGGCGCCTCCAGCCGCAGTAGCCCCGTCGGCTCGATGCAAGCCACTGCGACCGCCTACCAAATGCCGCCCAGAGCCACGGTGATCGCTTCGCCATTTATGCCCCCGGCCGCATCGCTGCACAGGAACGCGATAACCTGAGCGACCTCGCGCGGATCCAGGACCCGGTTCTGAGGGTAAATGGCGGCGCGCTCACGCCACACCTGTTCCACGCTGACCCCGCGCCGTTCGGCATCCACCTTCGCCGAACGCTCGGCCATCGCCGTTCGCACCCAGCCGGGCAGCACGGCATTTGAGGTGACTCCAAACGGCCCGGCGTCCTGGGCAACCGCTCGCGCGAGCCCGATGACCCCATGCTTGGAGGCGGTGTACGCGCTGCCGGAGCGTTCCGCTTTCTCGCCGGCGGTCGAACTGGTGAATACCAGCCGGCCGAAGCCGCGCTTGCACATGCCGCCCACCGTCAGCCGCGCGAGCTCGAACGGTCCGTCGAGGTTGATGCGCATC
>DASWFL010000061.1:0-1555 GCA_036394255.1 Steroidobacteraceae bacterium | reverse complement strand
GTGGCCCTGCCGGCGTTTGAACGCACGCTGCTGCGCGTCGCGCTCAAGGCGACGCGGGGCCATCGGCAGGAAGCCGCGCGCCTGCTGGGCTGGGGCCGCAACACGCTGACGCGCAAACTCAAGGAGCTGGGGATGGAGGGCGCGGGGGATCCGGATTGAGCCGCTGCGCGCCGCCTGCACGCAGCCGGCCCAGGACCCCGGTGGTGAAGGCCGTGCCCAGCATCGTGACCCCCATGCCGGCCGCGATATTCACGGTGATCGACTCGTGCAGGAACAGCGCGCCCCACAGCACACCGAACACCGGGATCAGGTAGGTGACCGCCGTGAGGGCGGTGGCACTGGCGCGCACCAACAGCTTGTAATACAGCAGGTAGGCCAGGGCCGTGCAGACGATCGCCAGCGTCGCGGCGGCGAACCAGTCGTGCGGTGCCGGTGAGTGCGCGGGCCACAGCCAGATCCCGCCGGGCAGGATCATGACGGCGGAGGCGAGCACGCTGCCCGCCGCCGGCAGCATGATCGGCTTGCCGGCGAAATGATGCTTGCCGAAATGGGCGGCGGTCGCATAGCAGGCCGAGGCTCCGAGGGTCGCGAGCACCGCCCAGCCGCTGCCGCCGCTGCGGAAATCAAGCTGGTGCCAGCTGAGCAGAGTGACGCCGCTGAAGCCGAGTGCGAGGCCGAGCAGGCGCTGCGGTGCCAGGCGGTGACGCCACCACAGCGCGTCGATGGCCACGGCGAACATCGGCACGGTGGTGCCCAGGATGGCGGCAAATCCCGCCTGGAGGCGCAGCATCGAGAAGGCCAGCAGGCTGAAGGGGATCGCGGAATTCAGTGCGCCGAGCAGAAACAGGCTGGCGGCATGGCCCCGCAGCAGCGGGCGGATCGGGGCGCGCAGCAGCCAGGGCATGAAGACCGCGGTGGCGCCGGCCATGCGCAGCAGCACCAGCGGGAGCGGTCCGAAGCTGGGCGCGGCCACGCGCATGAACAGGTAGGAGGAACCCCAGATCGCCGCCAGCAGCAGGAACCGGAGCGAGTCCGGCGTGCCCAATGCCTTCAGCCCGCCGGCGGAGGCGCGGGCGGCGCCGGCGACGCGCTGCCGGCCGGGATGAAGATCCACAGCAGCAGGTAGAACACCAGCCCGATGCCGAAATAGAACACGCTGATGCAGAAGATCACGCGCCAGGCCCAGGAGGGCAGGCCCGTGTGCGCCCCGAGGCCCCCGCAGACTCCACCGATCACGCGATCGGTCGTGGAGCGGCTCAGGCGATGCAGAAAGTTATCGTGTGCGCCCGCCGCGCCGGCCGCCGCACCCGCCGGTGCGCCCGTCGGTGCGCCGCCCAGCACGCGAGCCTTGGCCTGTGCGTATTCGGTCTCGCTCAGGGCGCCGCGCTCGCGCAGGGCCTGCAGACGTTCCAGTTCCTCGCTGATGGTCATTGGCCAGCCTCCTCGAGAGTGCCCACGAGCTGGCCCACGTTCGCGTAGCCGTTCGCGGCGAGATAATCGGCGATCCCTGAGTTGATGCGCGGGCAGAGCAGCGGATCATAGAACAGCGCCGTGC
>DASWFL010000060.1:0-1797 GCA_036394255.1 Steroidobacteraceae bacterium | reverse complement strand
CATAATCGTCGACGATCAGGGCGATCCGGTGACCCAGGCCGATGCGGGCGGGTACCTGGTGATCCGCAAGCCCTGGCCGGCGATGCTGCGCACCATCTGGGGCGACAACGAGCGTTACCTGAGCACCTACTGGGAAAGATTCCAGAACCGGTATTACGTCGCCGGCGACAGCGCCCATCGCGACGCCGACGGCTGCTTCTGGATCATGGGCCGCATCGACGACGTGCTGAAGGTCTCCGGACACCGGCTCGGCACCATGGAGATCGAATCGGCCCTGGTCGCGAACCCGCTCGTCGCCGAGGCTGCCGTGGTCGGCAAGCCCGACGCCATCAAGGGTGAGTCGGTGTTCGCCTACGTCGTGCTGCGGGGCGCGCGGCCCACCGGCGATACCAGCGCGCTGGTGAAGGAGCTGCGCAACTGGGTGAGCGAGCAGCTGGGGCCGATCGCCAAGCCCGACAACATCCGCTTCGCCGACAGCCTGCCCAAGACGCGCTCCGGCAAGATCATGCGGCGGCTGTTGCGTGCGATCGCCAACGGACAGGCCATCACGCAGGACGTATCCACGCTCGAGAATCCGGGCATCGTCGACCAGCTGCGCGGCAGCGGTGCGGCCTGAAGGGCCCTGGGCGCATGGCGGATCAGCGACAGTTCCGGGACACGATGGGCCTGTTTGCCACCGGCGTGGCGGTCATCGCCGTGCCGGCCGGCGAGGAGGTCCAGGCGATGACGGCCAACGCCGTCAGCTCCGTATCGCTCGATCCCCTGCTGCTGCTGTTCTGCCCGGCCAAGAAGGCGCATCTGTCGCAGCACCTCGCGCCCGCAGTGCCCTTCAGCGTCAACCTGCTGCGCGTCGACCAGGTCGCGATCTCCACCTATTTCGCGGGGGCCTGGCGTGAGCCGGTGCCGCCGGCATTCCGCTTCGTGCGCGTGGGTGCGACGCCGAAGCTCGAGGGCTGCCTGGCCTCCCTGATCTGCTCGGTGCGCAGCATCGTGGATGGCGGGGATCACTGGGTGGTGGTCGGCGCCGTGCACGAACTGCAGATGGGGAGCGGCCCGCATGAGCCGCTGCTGTTCTACGAGGGGCGCTACCGGCAGCTCGATCGAGGCGCCAAGGGCGCGGCGCCGGACCTGGCGGCCGTGACCGATGAACCGGTGCATACGCATTACGACACTTAGTCGTAGAGATGGCGCACGAACCGAAAGCGGGTCAGCGGCTCGCCCGATTGCCGGGCGGCGCACACGGCCTGGTGGCCGTACTGCTGGCGCTCACCGCCGCCTGCCGGGCGCCACCCCCGGCGCGAGGGCCCGGCGGGGTGCCCGCCCGTCCGGCCGGCGCCACCGAATACCGGCTCGATGCCGAGGGCTCGCAGCTCCGGCTGTACCTGCACGCGGCCGGTCCCATGGTCAAGCTGGGTCACAGCCACGTGATCAGCACCCACGGACTGCAGGGCGCGGTGTGGATCCCGGCGCAGCTCGAGCGCTCGGCCTGTGAATTCCAGCTCCCGGTCGCCGCCTTCGAGATCGACGATCCGCAGGAGCGCAGCGCCGCCGGGGGCGAATTCGCCGAGCCGCTCGATGCGGACGCCCGGGCCGGCACGCGCGAGCACATGCTGGGTGAACGCCAGCTCGATGCCGCGCACTTTCCCCTGCTGACCCTGCGCTGCCAGCAGGTCAGCGTGCTCCCGGACGGCCTGCTCCTTGAACTCGTGGTGACGGTGCGCGACCACGACGCCCGGCTCGAGGTGCCGGTGCACTGGCAGCGCGACGGCTGCACCCTGCAGGCGAGCGGCGAATTCA
>DASWFL010000059.1:0-5569 GCA_036394255.1 Steroidobacteraceae bacterium | reverse complement strand
ATCACTACCGCTTCACGCTCTACGCCTTGAAGGTGGCGAAGCTGGAAGGCGCTGGCGGTGCCACCGCGGCGCTGATCGGCTACATGGTTAATGCCAATGCGATCGGCACGGCGAAACTGATGGGCGTGTACGGCCGCTAGCCGGCGCGGTGCCAGAGAGTCTGGATCTGCTCCAGGTGGCGGCCCTTGGTCTCGGGCACGTAGCGCCACACAAACAGGGCCGCCAGGATGCTCATCAGGCCATAGACGATATAGGCAAAGCCGTGATTGAAGTGGGCGTTCAGAGCGGAATTGCCGTCCAGTACCTTGAATGACCAGGACACCGCGAGGTTGGCGAACCACTGCACGGCCACCGCCAGACCCATCGCCACGCCCTTGATCGAGTTGGGGAAGATCTCCGCCAGCATCACCCAGACGATCGGACCCCAGGACAGGGCGAAGCCCGCGATGTACAGGATCACCATCAGGAGCGAGGTCGTACCCATGTTGTGGGCATTGAACAGCATGCCCAGACCCAGCATGGCCACGGCCATGATGACGGCGCCGAGGATCAGCAGCGGTTTGCGCCCCCAGCGATCGACGGTGAGCATCGCGACGATCGTGAACACAACGTTCGCGACACCGACGATCACGGTCTGCAGCAGCGCGCTATCCGTGGAGGAGCCCATGTTCTTGAACATGAGCGGTGCGTAGTAGAGCACGGCATTGATGCCCACCAGTTGCTGGAAGACCGACAGCAGCACCCCGACCAGGATCACCAGACCGCCAAAATGGAACAGGCGCTCGTGCTTGACCACGAGGCTCTCCTCGATCTCCCGCAGCACCAGCTGCGCCTCTTTGGCGTCGGTCAGCCGCGTGAGCAGCGCGCGCGCCTCGGCATCGCGGCTTTTCATGACCAGCCAGCGGGGACTGTCAGGGACGCCCAGCAGCAGCACGAGGAACAACAGCGCCGGGATCGCCTCGGACGCCAGCATCCATCTCCAGCCCGAGGCATGCAGCCAGGCTTCGTCGCCGTGTGCGGCGATGGCGTAGTTCACGAAATACACCAGCATCATGCCGCCGACGATGGCCAGCTGCTGGTAGGACACCAGCTGTCCGCGCTCCCTCGGTGGGGCTATTTCGGCGATGTACAGCGGCGCCAGGAGTGAGGCCATGCCGACGCCGACGCCGCCAATCACGCGATAAATGTTGAAGGGCAGCAGTGCCGCGCTGCCCATGCTACCGACCGCACCCAGGCCCAGCTCGGGCCAGGCCGAGCCGATCGAGCAGATCAGGAACATTCCGGCAGCGAGCATCAAACCGGCGCGGCGTCCGAGCCGATCCCCGACCCAGCCGGCGATCAGGCCGCCGAGCACGCAGCCCCACAGTGCGCTCGAGATTGTGAAGCCCGACAGACCGTTGCGCGCCGCTTCGTCGAGATGGCGCGGATTGATGAAGTTCGCGTCGATCGAGCTGATCGCTCCAGAAATGACGGCCGTGTCGTAACCGAACAGCAGACCGCCGAGGGTGGCGATCAGCGTCAGCGTCATCACCAGTGATCTGTTGCCAGTGGCCATGAAATCCCCTCAGGTTGAATGATGGGCGACCCTGGAGGCGGTCGCCGGCTCAATGATTGTGACGCGGCGTTTCGCGCGCGATCTGCCGATACTTGAGCGCAAACTCGAGGCAGGCGCCGCTGTCGAGCTGGCCGACGTGCGCCCGATAAAGCTCCTGCCACGGGGTGGCGCTCGCGGGCAGGGACGGCGGGTCCTCGGCACGGCGTCGCGCAAGGGTGTCGGCGTCCACCAGGGCATCGCAGCGCCCAGTATTGAGATCGATGCGCAGGCGATCGTTGGTGCGCAACCACAACAGTCCGCCGCCGGCCGCACTCTCGGGCGAGGCATTCAGGATCGAAGGGCTGTCGGCCGTACCGGATTGCCGGCCGTCGCCCAGCGTTGGCAGGCTGGTGATGCCGCGCTGGAGCAGCGCGTCAGGGGGCTGCATGTTGACGACTTCCGCTGATCCCGGCCAGCCGATCGGACCGGCGCCACGGATGACGAGCATGGTACGCTCGTCGATCTGGAGCGCCGGATCATTGATGCGCGCGTGGTAATCATCCGAGCCGTCAAATACCACGGCGCGGCATTCAAACACGCCCTCGCTTCCGGGCACACTCAGATAACGGCGACGAAATTCCTCGGATATCACGCTGGTCTTCATAATCGCAAAGTCGAACAGGTTGCCCTCGAGCACGAGGAACCCGGCTCGCTCGCGCAGCGGCTCGGTGTAGGAGGTGACCATCTCCCGATCCTGCGATTCACGGCCGCGCAGGTTTTCTGCCTGGGTCTGGCCTGTCACGGTGAGTGCGCTGCCGTCGAACCGGCCGGCCTGCAGCAACTCGTGCATCACGGCGGGAGCGCCGCCGGCGCGATGGAAGCGCTCGCCCAGGTATTTTCCCGCGGGCTGCATGTTCACGAGCAGGGGAATGTCGTAGGCCGCACGCCAGTCATCCGGCGTGAGGCCGATGCCGGCGTGGCGCGCCATGGCCACGATGTGCGGCTGTGCGTTGGTCGAACCGCCGATGGCGGCGACCAGCGCGATGGCGTTGCGAAACGCCGCGGGACTCAGGATGTCCGAGGGTTTGAGATCGGCGTAGGCCATTTCCACGATGCGCCGCCCGGTGGCGTAGGCCATCTGCCCGCGCTCCCGGTACGGCGCGGGGATGGCCGCACAGCCGGGGAGCGACAGTCCCAAAGCCTCGGCGACGGCATTCATCGTGGAGGCGGTGCCCATGGTGTTGCAGTGACCAAGCGATGGTGCCGAGGCAGCGGCTTGCGCAATGAACTGGGCCTCGGTGATTTCTCCGATCGCGAGCCGGCGGCGGCTGCGCCAGATCACCGTGCCGGAGCCCACCAGCTCACCTTCGTGCCAGCCGTCGAGCATCGGGCCGCCCGAGAGCACGATGGCAGGGATATCGACCGTGGCGGCCGCCATGATTCCCGCCGGCGTGGTCTTATCGCACCCGGTCGTCAGCACCACGGCGTCGATCGGGTAGCCGTGCAGGATCTCCACCAGCCCCAGGTAGGCGAGGTTGCGGTCGATCGCCGCGGTCGGCCGCCGACAGTTCTCGAATATCGGATGCATCGGAAACTCGAGCGGAATGCCGCCGGCGTCGCGGATGCCCTCACGCACGCGCCGGGCGAGCTCGAGGTGAATAAGATTGCAGGGATTCAGATCGCTTCCCGATTGCGCGATGCCGATGACGGGACGGCCGCTGCGCAGCTCCTGTGGGGTGAGGCCGCTGTTCATGAACCGCTCGAGGTAGATCGCGGTCATGTCCACGCGATCCGCATTGTCGAACCAGTCGCGCGAGCGGAAGCGACGTGAGGTCTGGGATGCAGTCAAGGCGCCTCCCGCTTCAGCGCCAGCCGGCGTCTATCCAGTATTCGTGGCCCGTGCACATGCGACCGTCATCGGAGGTGAGGAACAGAACGAGGCCGGCGACATGTTCGGGCTCCAGCCTTTCCTTGAGGCACTGCTGCGCGACGATGTCAGCATCGCCGTTCCCCGGGTACCACTTCTGCTGGCGCGGCGTGCGCACATTGCCCGGCACGACGCAGCAGACACGGATTCCGTGCACGCCCAGCTCGCGCGCCAGCGCGCGCGTCATGCCCTCGATGCCGGCCTTGGCGGTTTCATACAGCACCAGATTCGACATCCCCAGGTGCCAGGAGATCGAACCAAAATTGATGATTGCGCCGCCGCCGCGCGCGCGCATGCCGGGCACGGCCGCCTGGCTGCAGAACAGCAGGTGGCGCAGGTTCACGGCGATGCGCTCGTCCCAGTAGGCCGGAGTCACGGCCTCGAGGCTGTGGCGATCGTCGTTGGCGGCGTTGTTGACCAGCACGTCGATCGGGCCAATCTCGGCCAGCACCGCCTTCAGGGCCTCCAGGTCCGTGAGATCACAATGGTGGAAACGCGGCGGCGCGGCGCTGTCCGCCATCGACTGCTGCAACGCGCGTGACTCCATGTCCGCGATGTCGAGGAAATGAACCTCGGCGCCCTGGCGCGCGAACGCCCGGACGAGCCCGGCGCCGATGCCGGAACCGCCGCCGGTGATCACCACGCGCTTGGATTTGAGACTCGGGTAGAGGGCTTGTTTCATTGTTGTCTGGACCACGAGGTTGTCAGGACCACGAGTAGGCCGTCTTGGTCTGGGTGTAGAACTCCACGGCGGCGAACCCCTGCTCGCGTGCGCCGTAGCTGGATTTTCGCGAACCGCCGAAGGGCACATGGTAATCGACGCCGGCGGTGGGCAGATTCACCATCACCATGCCGGCGCGCACGGCGCGCTGAAAGTGGCGTGCGTATTTGAGTGACTGGGTGACGATGCCGGCAGAGAGGCCGAACTCGCCGGCGTTGGCCGCTTCGAGCGCCTCTTCGTAATTGCGCACGCGCAGCGTGGAGGCGATTGGGCCGAACACCTCCTCGCGATTGATGCGCATGCTCTGCTCGGTGTCCGCGATCAGCGCCGGCTGTACGTACCAGCCGCGCTGCGCCAATTGCAGGCGCTCCCCGCCGGTCACCACGCGGCCACCTTCGGCGCGGGCGATCCCGATGTAACGATAGCTCTGTTCCATCTGCTCTTCGTTCACTGCCGGGCCCAACTGCGTCGCCGGATCGAGCGCGTGGCCGACCCGCAACGCGGCGACCTTGGCGGCCAGTGCGGCGACGAAGCGATCGTGGATACCCGCCTGGACGATCAGGCGCGAGGAAGCCGTGCAGCGCTGGCCGGTCGCGAAGTAGGCGCCGTCAAGCGCGACGACTACCGCGCGTTCGAGATCGGCATCGTCGAGGATCACCAGCGGGTTCTTGCCGCCCATTTCGAGCTGCACGCGCGCCTGGCGCGCGACCGCTGCCGCGGCCACCAGCGCGCCGACGGCCTGCGAACCGGTAAAGGAAATGCCGTCGACGTCGGGGTGTCGCACCAGCGCATCACCCATGCCGCCGCGCCCGAAGATCATATTGAACACGCCGGCCGGCGCACCGGCCTCGTGGACGATCCCGGCCAGCGCGGCGGCAATGGCAGGCGTGGGCCCGGCGGGTTTGATCACCACGGTGTTGCCAAAAGCGAGCGCGGGTGCCGATTTCCAGGCTGGAATGGCGATCGGGAAATTCCATGGCGCAATGAGCGCGAACACGCCGACCGCCTGGCGATAAGTCTGCACCTCGACCCCGGGGCGGACCGAATCAAGATTCTGCCCGTGACGTCGCAATGCCTCACCAGCGAAGTACTTGAAGATCCGGCCTGCGCGCGCGACCTCACTGATCCCCTCCGGCAGCGTCTTGCCTTCCTCGCGCGACAGGAGTCGCCCCAGCTCTTCCCGGCGTGCAAAAATGGTGCTGCCCACCTTGTCGAGCAGGTCGGAACGTACTTCGGGCGAGGCTTCTGACCACGAGGGAAAGGCTTTGCGCGCCGCCGCGACCGCAGCATCGACTTCAGCTGCGCCGCCGTCCGGAACCAGTGCGACGACATCGCTGACATCCGAAGGGTTCAGGCTCGGTGCCAGCGCCGGCGCCGTTACGCGTTC
>DASWFL010000058.1:0-5843 GCA_036394255.1 Steroidobacteraceae bacterium | reverse complement strand
CCTGCCGATGCTGGCTCCGCTGCTGGATCCCTCCGCTCCGGCGACGGAGCCCAACTGGTACCAGCGGGTGTTCGATCCGGGGCAGCACCTGCGCGATGCCGACGACGTCACGGCCCTGTGCATTCGCTGTGAGCCCCTGGTCCAGGGGCTACAGGCAAGCGTCTGGTCCAATCCGGCCTTCGTGTCCGCCTTTGGCCTGTGGAGCATCGAGATCCTCGAGCAGCAGCGGAACTATCACCACCGCAACGCGATCAAGCAGAACGCGCTCCTGCATCGTGTCCACCGTGTGAACGGCGCGCTGTTCGGACTCACGGCGGTCGGTGCGCTGATGCACCTCGCGATTCATTCCCTGTGGCTGTCGCTGGTCACCACTTTTTTCCCGGCTCTCGGCGCCTCACTGCACGGCGCACTGGCGCAATCCGAGACCTATCGTGTCGGTGCGACCTCCGAACGGCTGGTCGGCGACCTCGGTGTCGCCATCGCCCGCATCCGGGTTGCGCTCGAGCAGGTGGATCTGGCCGGCAATACGGCGCCGACCAGGACTGCGATCAAGGCCGCCATGGCGCTGCTGCTCGAAGAACACCAGAACTGGCACCTGCTCGTGCGCCCACACGACCTGGCCCTGGCCTGAACGGCCTGCGTCTGGATTTGCCGACCTTTTACTGCGATCTGCCGCATGCCCGCGCGGGCTCATCGGCGCTATAGTCCTTCAAGCCATGCTCTTCATCCGCAATGCCGAAGTCTACGCGCCGCGTGCCTTGGGGCTGCGCAACCTGCTCGTCGGCGGCGGCAGGATCCTGTGGATCGGCGCGGACGCCGAGCTGCCGGAGCTCCCGGCCGCACTGCGCGCGGCGGCCGCGACCCTCGATCTCGACGGCGCGCGCCTGATCCCGGGACTGATCGACGCGCACGTCCACGTCACGGGCGGCGGCGGGGAAGCCGGCTTTCACACGCGGGTGCCGCCCGTGCCGCTGACGCGATTTACGATGAGCGGCGTGACCACGGTCGTGGGGCTGCTCGGCACGGACGATGTCGCGCGGGGCTCGGGCGAGCTGCTCGCGAATATTTATGCCCTGCGCGAACAGGGGCTCAACGCCTGGTGCTACACCGGCGGGTACCACGTGCCGCCCACGACACTGACCGGTGGCGTGCGCGGCGACCTGGTGTTCATCGAGGCTTTCCTGGGGATCGGCGAGGTGGCCATCAGCGATCATCGCTCGAGCCAGCCCACCTACGATGAGCTGCTGCGCCTCGCCGGCGAAGCGCACGTCGCGGGCCTGATGACGGGCAAGGCGGGCATTCTGCACCTGCATCTGGGCGACGGTACGCGTGGCCTGGAGCTGGTGCGCCGCGCGATCCGCGACTCCGAGTTGCCGGCGCGCGTGTTCAACCCCACGCACGTCAATCGCCGGCGCGCGCTGTTCGAAGAGGCGGTGGCGCTGGCCCGGGCCGGCGTCACGGTGGACGTCACGGCCTTTCCGGTGGCTGAAGGGGAAGACGCCTACGGCGCAGCCGAGGCCGTGCTGCGCTACGCGGCGAGCGGCGCACCGCCCGAGTGCCTCACCGTGAGTTCCGATGCCGGGGGGTGCCTGCCCTGCTTTGACGGCGATGGCCGGGTGAGCAAGTTTGAGGTGGGTTCGGCCGGAGCGCTGCTGGGCACCCTGCGCGAATTGCTGTCGCGCGGCATGCCGCTCGCGCAGGCCCTGCTGCCCTTCACCAGCAACCCGGCCCGGCTGCTGCGCCTCAGCGGCAAGGGCGAGATCAGCGTCGGGGCGGATGCGGACCTGGTGGCACTGGCGGCCAGTGGGGCCGTGCACAGCGTTATCATCCGGGGCGCAGTGCACGTACAGGGTGGCGTCGCCGTGCGGCGCGGCACCTTCGAAGCCTGAAACGAGCAGCAGCAGCAACATCAGCAGGAGCAGGAGCAGCACAGTGCCCAGCAGGATTCCGGAAGGCGCCACGCGCGGCTGGATCATCGCGATCGGCGGCGCCGAGAACAAGGAGAATGACCAGCATATTCTCGAACGCTTCGTGCAGACCTCGGGCGGGGAGCGGGCGGACATCGTGGTGATTCCGACGGCCAGCCGCATGCACGAGACGGGAGCACGCTACGAGCAGCTGTTCAGGGAGCTCGGCGCCGAGCGCGTCGCGGTCATGGATTTCGACACCCGCCGTGACTGCCAGGAGAGCGGACGCCTGCGCCGGCTGGAGGAGGCGAGCGGCATCTTTTTCACCGGCGGCAACCAGCTGCGCCTGACCACGCTGCTGGGAGGCACACCCGTCGCCCGGCTCATCCGCCAGCGCAACGCGCACGGCGTCACGGTCGGCGGCACCAGTGCCGGTGCCAGCATCCTGAGCGAGCACATGATCGCCTTCGGCGATGACGGCTCCGCGGTCATTTCCGGCAGCGTGCGCCTGGCGCCGGGGCTCGGGCTCACCAACCGTTTCATCATCGACCAGCATTTCCGCCAGCGCGACCGGCTCGGGCGCCTGCTGACGGCGCTGGCCTACAATCCCTTCGCCGTCGGCATCGGGCTCGATGAGGACACCGCGGCGTTCATCGGCCCCGATGAAACCGTGGAAGTGGTGGGCACCGGCGGCGTGACCATCGTCGATGGTGCGGAGGTCA
Organism: Steroidobacteraceae bacterium; assembly: GCA_036394255.1. Taxonomy (GTDB): domain Bacteria; phylum Pseudomonadota; class Gammaproteobacteria; order Steroidobacterales; family Steroidobacteraceae; genus FEN-1191. Next base: position 3,214 of record DASWFL010000058.1, on the reverse strand, counting down.
GATTCTCCTCGATGAGCGAGGCGACCGAAGGCCAGCCGGTGTGCATGCTCGGGCTCCGCCTGCACGTGCTGGTCGCGGGCGCCACGTTCAATCTGCACACGAGGGTGGCTGAACCGGGCGCATTGTTGCGGGCAAAAGAAAAACCCGCGGACGCCTGAGCCAGGGCGATCCGCGGCCTGAGGTAGCTGCCATGCGTGTCCTCGATCGCTCGGTTTATGTGGGTCCGTCCCTCTACGCGCACTTTCCGGTCATCCGCCTGGAACTGGACCTGGGGGCGCTGGAAGCCTGGCCCACCGGCCGCCTGGGTCCCGGCTACGTCGACGCGCTGGCCGAGGCCCTGCCCGGACTGGCCGAGCACGGCTGCTCCTACAAGGTCGCGGGCGGATTCTTCCGGCGCATGCGCGAGGACGAGGGGACCTGGCTCGGCCATGTGCTCGAACACGTGGCGATCGAGCTGCAGAATATCGCCGGCGAGGCCGTGACCTTCGGCAAGACGCGCAGCGCAGGTGCGCCCGGCGTCTACACCGTCGTCTACGAGTACGCGCAGCGCGACGAGGGCATTGCCGCCGGCGAGCTGGGCCTGCAGCTGCTGTGCTCGCTGCTGCCGGAAGCCATCCGCCCGGCCGGATCGGTGCCGGAGGGCTGGCAGTGGCCGGCAGCCCGCGATGAATTCATCCGCTTCGCGCAGCGCCGCGCGCTCGGGCCCTCGACCGCCTCGCTGGTGCGCGCCGCGGAGCAGCGCGACATTCCCTGGCTGCGCCTCAATGACCAGTCGCTGGTGCAGCTAGGCCACGGCAAATTCCAGCAGCGCATCCAGGCGACCGTGACCAGCCGCACCCCGCACATTGCCGTCGAACTCGCCAGCGACAAGGAGGAGACCAACAAGATCCTCGCGACGCTGGGGCTCCCGGTGCCGCAGCAGGAGCTGGTGCACAGCGAAGAACAGGCGGTGCGAGCCGCGAACCGCATCGGCTTTCCAGTGGTGACCAAACCCTACGATGGCAATCACGGTCGCGGCATCTCCATCCGCCTGACCAGCGAGTCGGAAGTGGCCCAGGGTTTCCGCCTGGCGCGCGAGCACTCGCGCTCCGTGATCGTCGAGAGTTTCCTGGAGGGCGACGATCATCGCCTGCTGGTGGTGAACGGCGAGCTGGTGGCCGCGACGCGGCGCACGCCCGGGCACGTCGTGGGCGACGGGCTGCACACGGTGGTGCAGCTGATCGACCTCGTGAACCAGGACCCCCGGCGCGGCGTGGGCCACGAAAAAGTCCTGACGCGGCTCGAACTCGACGCCCAGGCGCAGAAGATGCTCGGGCGCGCCGGCCTGCAGGCGGACTCGGTGCCGGAGGCCGGGCGGATCGTGTCGCTGCGCTCCACCGCCAACCTGTCCACCGGCGGCACCGCGACCGACGTCACCGACGTCATCCACCCCGACAATCGCGAGATGGCCGAGCGCGCGGTGCGCGCCGTCGGCCTGGACGTGGGCGGCGTGGATTTCCTCACCAGGAACATCACCGAGAGCTATCGCAAGATCGGCGGCGGCATCTGCGAGGTCAACGCGGCACCCGGCTTTCGCATGCACGTGGCGCCGAGTGAAGGCACGCCCCGCGATGTCGCCAAACCCGTCATCGACATGCTGTTCCCGCCCGGCGCGCCGACGCGCGTGCCGATCGCGGCGATCACCGGCACCAACGGCAAGACCACCACGGCGCGCATGCTGGCGCACATCACCAAGATGGCCGGCTACACGCCCGGCCTGACCACCACCGACGGCCTGTACGTCGACGGCCAGCGCACCGTGTCGGGCGACATGACCGGGCCGGTCTCGGCGCGCATGGTGCTCGCCGACCCGCAGATCGACATCGCGGTGCTCGAGACTGCGCGCGGCGGCCTGCTGCGCGCCGGGATGGGCGTGCAGGAGGTCAACGTGGGCGGCGTGCTCAACGTGCAGGCCGATCACCTGGGGTTAAAGGGCATCAACACCCTGGAGCAGCTCGCCGAGGTGAAGCGCGTGGTCGTCGAGGTGGCGACCGACTGCGCGGTGCTGAATGCCGATGACCCGCTGGTGCTGAAGATGTCCGGTTACACCGAGGCGAAGAACATCTGCTACGTCACCGTGAACCCCGAGCACCAGCTGGTGCGCGAGCACATCCGCGCCGGCGGGCGTGCCTGTGCGCTCGAGGCCGGCGTGAACGGCCAGATGATCGCGCTCTACGATCACGGCAGCCACATCCCGCTGGTCTGGACGCACCTGATCCCGGCGACCCTCGAAGGCCGCGCGCGCCACAACGTCCAGAACGCGATGTTCGCCGCGAGCATGGCCTTTTCACTGGGCATCAAGCTCGATGCAATCCGCCAGGGGCTGCGCACCTTCGACTCCACCTTCTTCCAGGCGCCCGGGCGCATGAACGTGTTCAACGAGCACCCCTTCAAGGTGCTCTTCGACTACGGCCACAACGCCCACGCGGTGGCGGCGCTGGTGGATCTGGCGCAGCGGCTCGACGTGACCGGCCGGCGCATCGTCGTGCTCGCCGGTCCCGGGGACCGGCGCGATGAGGACCTCATCGCCATTGCCACGGCCGTCGCCGGCCGCTTCGATCACTACATCTGCCGCCGCGACGACGCGCTGCGCGGGCGCGCGCCGGATGAAGTGCCGCGGATCCAGTCCGCGGCCCTGCGCGCCGCCGGCGTGTCCGATGCGGCGATCTCGATCATTCCCGACGAGCAGGAGGCCATCGCCGCGGCGCTGGCCTTGGGGCAGCCGGGGGACCTGCTGCTGATCTTCGCCGATGCGCTGGTGCGCTCCTGGAAGCAGATCACGAAATTCAGGCCGGCCGGGGTCGCGAACGCGCGCACCGCGCCGGGCATGGGCGAGGGCGCGCACGATGGCGAGGCGTCCATGGGCGCGGCGCAGGATTTTCCAGGCCGCTCGCACACGGTGCCGGGCCTGGGCAGTGCGCGCGCCGGCGAGGGCGCGACGCCTGCCTTCAGCCTCGAGGGCCTGGTGCGTGACGAGCGCGGCGTGCGCGTGGCGCCGGAGGCGGAAGACTGAACACGCCGCCCGCGCTGCCCTTTGCTGATTCCCGGCGCCTGATGGGCGCGAACCTGTTTTTTGCCGGCACCGGTGCCACCCTCGAGCTCAACGGCGAGGGCGACGAGGCGCTGCTCGCCGCCTGGCGGGCGCGAGTCCATCGTGCACGCGCACACCTGGGGT
>DASWFL010000057.1:0-2626 GCA_036394255.1 Steroidobacteraceae bacterium | reverse complement strand
CGCGGGCTCGAGCAGGTTGTGTCCACCGACCGGCACCAGGCTCCCGCCTACAAAGGCGACGTCGGCGGCCGCGTAGCAGCCTTCCAGCTCACCCATGGTGTCGAGCAGCAGCACCGCAATCGCGGCGCATTGCGCTGCCGGCGCCGGTGCCGCGTAGCCGGCGGTGCTCGAGCCCGCCCCGGCATGACCCGCACCGCTGTGCCTCATCCAGGACAGGCCGCTGCGCGCGAGCAATGCCGCCACCGCCTCGAAGCGCGGCCGATGCCGGGGCGCGAGCACCAGCAGGGCCGTCGGGTGCGCTGCGCGCAAGCGGCGGTGCGCCTCGAGCGCCGCCAGCTCCTCGCCATCGTGCGTGCTGCCAGCCACCCACATGGGACGCGCGGCTGCATAGGTCCCCCGCAGTGCGCTGCCCTGCCGCCGCGCCGCAGCGGCCGGCTCCCGATCGAACTTGAGATTGCCGCCCACCTGGATGCGCGCGGCGGGCACGCCGAGGGAGGCGAAGCGGCTGGCGTCGGCCTCCGATTGCGCCAGCACCGATACTCCGCGCGCCAGCGCCGGCTGCAGCAGCGATTTCAGGCGGCGCAGGCGCCGCGTGCTGCGCTCCGAGAGCCGCGCGCTCAGGAACATCACGGGAACCCCGGCCCGCGCGCATTCGGCCAGCAGATTCGGCCAGACCTCCGTTTCCGCGATCAGCAGCAGCGCGGGCCGAAGCCGGCGCAGCGTCCCGCGCAGGCACCAGGGCAGATCGTAGGGCCCATAGCGCACGTCGATTCCGGCCCCGCACACCTGCCGGGCACGCTCCCGCCCGGCCGGCGTGGCGCTGGTCATGCTCAGGGGCAGATCCGGCCAGGCGGCGCGCAGGGCGGCCACCAGCGGGGCGGCGGCCTGCACTTCGCCTACGGAGACGGCGTGGATCCACAGGCGGCGCGCCGCCCCCGGGGGCGTTTCGCCGCGGCCAAAGCGCTCGCCCCAGCCACGCCAGTAATTGCGATCGCGCAGGCCGCGCCAGAATACGAGCAGACTGGCCAGGGGCAACGCCACGGCCAGCAGCAGCGTGTACAGCCGGCGCAACCCATCACCTCGAGCGTGCCGCGGACAGGGGCTCGGGTCTCGGGGCCGCGGCGAAATAACTGTCCATCAGCGCCTGCCAGTCCGCCGCCGTGAAGCGCTCGGCGTCCAGCACCGAACTGATCTTGGCCAGCGATCGATGGAGCCGCGCCAGGTTGGCGTCGCTCCACCAGCCGGGCGCGCGCAGCGTGCCGCGGTCGAAATCGATGAACCAGACCGCATCGACGTACTCGCCCAGCAGGATGTTGTGGGCGTTCAGGTCGGCGTGACAGACGCCACGCTCGTGCAGGTGACGGATCCAGCGCCCGATCGCCACCCAGCGCTCCAGCGGCAGGGGTTCCGCGCGAATCGCCTCGGCCAGTGAACGCACCTGCGGAATGCGCTGCACCAGCAGATCAGCACTGTAGCGGCGACCGTGGCGGCGATAGGCCGCCGCGACCGGCATCGGTACCGGAAGCCCGGCCCGGTGCAGGTGATAGAGCAGGTACCACTCCCTGAAGGAACGCGTGCGCTCCGCGCCCCGCCACCAGTAACGGTCGGCCGAAATCTTCGCCATCAGGCCGCCGCGACGGTAATGGCGCAGCACCAGGCTGCGCTCGTCCGCCTCGATCAGGAAGCTGGCACCGCGCCCTTCGCGGATGGCCTGCACCTCGCCGCGCTGCGCCCACCATTGCGCCTCGAGCCAGCCCGGTGCGGCGTTGCCGGCGCGGGAGCTGTCATATAGCATCGCGCCGCCCGCAAATTCCTGCAGCCGCACTTCGGGGCCGATGGCCATGAAATTCAAACGATACACTGCGCGCCCCTGTCAGACATGACTGAGTTCCCAACGCCGCCCCGGAGCCTGTGCATTCTGCGCCTCTCTGCCATCGGCGACGTGTGCCACATCGTGCCCATCGTGCGCACCCTGCAACGTGCCTGGCCGCAGATGCCGATCACCTGGGTGATCGGCCGGGTCGAAGCGCGCCTGTTGAGCCTGCTGCCCGGCGTCGAGTTTATCACCATTGACAAGCGCTCCCTGCGCGCCGGCGCCGTGGCCCTGCGCCGCGCGCTGCGCGGCCGGCACTTCGACGTCCTGCTGCACATGCAGACCGCGCTGCGTGCCAGCCTGTACTCGACCCTGATCCACGCGACGCGCAGGATCGGCTTCGATCGCGCCCGCGCGCGTGAACTGCAGTGGCTGTTCACCAACGCCGGCATCCCGGCGCGCCGCAACGAGCACGTCCTCGACACCTATTTCGGCTTCACCGAGGCCTTGGGGCTCAGCGAGCGCCGGCTCGAATGGGGGCTGCCGATCCCCGCGGAGGCCGCCGCCTGGGCCAGCCGGCAGATCGCCCCCGGCGAGCGCACGCTCATCGTCAGCGGCTGCTCGAGCCGGCGCGCGCGCAACTGGCGCGCGGAGCGTTACGCGGCGGTGATCGATCACGCCGTCCGGCGGCACGGCCTGCGGGTGCTGTTGTGCGGAGGCCCGACGGACTACGAACGCGACATGGCGGCCAGGATCGAAGGCGCCGCCGGTGTGCCGGTGCGCAACCTCGTCGGTACGGACACCCTGCCGCAG
>DASWFL010000056.1:0-11096 GCA_036394255.1 Steroidobacteraceae bacterium | reverse complement strand
CTCGATGGGCGACGTCGCGGCCTCCGGCGGCTACTACATCGCAGCCCCCGCCGACGCGATCTATGCCAGTGCCAACACCATCACCGGCTCCATCGGCGTGTTTGCCACGATCCCCACCTTCGATCGGACGCTCGCGAAGTTAGGCGTGCAGGTCGACGGCCTCGGCACCACCGCGCTGGCGGGTGCGATCCGGCTCGATCGCCCGCTCAAGCCGGAAATCGAGCAGATCCTGCAGGCCAGTGTCGATCATGCCTACGACGAATTCCTGCAGCACGTGGCGACAGGCCGCCACCAGACTACGGCCACGATCAGCGATATCGCGCAAGGACGTGTGTGGGCCGGAACCGATGCGCAGCGGCTCGGCCTGGTCGACAAGCTGGGCGGCTATGACGATGCGGTGCGGGACGCGGCACGGCGCGCCAAGCTCGGCAAGGACTACGAGGTGCGCGTCGTTGAACCGGAGCTCTCATTCACCGAACAGCTGCTGCTGAACATGCGCTCCACGATCAGCGCAGTAGCGCGCGCCGTCGGGGTGGGCCGGGGTGCCCTGGGGCTGAGCGGACCGGACAGCAATGTGGTCGCGCGCCTGGCGCCGCAGCTGCAGCCGCTGCAGCGTGAAGTGCTGCGCTGGCAGCGTTTCGCCAAGCTGCGGGGCTGGACGGTCGCGTACTGCTTCTGCACCGTCGAGTAAAAGTGGTCCTCTTGAGTCGCCCCGGGTTTGTGGGTGACACTCCCGCCGCGGACGGCCCGGGCTGTCGGCGTGACGAATAAAGCGGGGAGTATTCCAATGCGCGGAGCCGTAGCACTGGCGGTCCTGTGTTCGATCATCGCCACGTCGCCGGCGATGGCAGGGCTCAAGGTGCACGTCAATCGCGTTGCGCTTGAGGCCAATGGACCAAAATCTGCCCTGATCGAATCCGACCAGGCGGGCGCCAGCGGCGAATTCACGGTCCTGCGGGACGGCAAACCGGTCCTCGTCGCTCCCCTGGTCGCGCAACCCGACCTGGCGGAGTGGGGCGGCTCGAAGCACTACTACCTCGCCGATTTCTCGCAGCTGACGGATCCGGGGCGTTATCGCGTGCGGGCCCGTATGGGCGAGGAGCGCGCGCAGTCGACGGAAATAGTCGTGGCCCGGGATGCGCTGTTCAAAGTCACGGCCGCAGCCCTGATCGATTACTTTCGCCAGGGCCGCTGGCTCGACATGAGCGATCACCATATTCACGTGTTCGGATCCGATCGCTGGGTTGACGTCTGGGGAGGCTGGCGCGACGCCGGCGGCGATAACGGCAAGTACCTCTCGCACCTGTCCTACGCCAATTTTTTCAATCCGCAGCAGGCAGGCATGACGGCCTGGACACTTGCGCGCGTGCACGAGGCCGCGCCTGCGCGCCTGCGCGCCGCGGGACTGGAGCGGCCGCTGGTGGAGGAGGCGCTGTACGGGGCGGACTTCATGCACCGCCTGCTCTCGCCCGAAGGCTATTTCTACATGACCGTGTTTGAAGGCTGGGGCCGGCCGGGCGCCGAGCGCGCCGTCACGGGCTATGTCGGTGAGCAGGGGGAATTCACCAGGGATTACCAGGCGGCCATGCGGGAGGGTGCGGGCGTCGCCATCGCCGCGCTCGCCCGCGCCTCGCGTCTGTCACGCCAGACCGGAATGAGGGGAGAGTTTCCGGCGGCCACTTACCTCGCCGATGCGAAACGCGCATATGCTCATCTGGCGCAGCACAACCGCGAGTACGATGACGACGGCGTCGAAAACATCATCGATGACTACACGGGATTGCTGGCCGCGGTTGAGCTGTACCGCTCGACGAAGTCGGCGGAGTACCGCGAGGCGGCGGACCGCCGCGCCCGGAATCTTGCGGAACGCTTGACCCCGGCGGGGTGGTTTCGCAGCGATGCCACGGATCGCCCGTTCTATCACGCCGCCGACGCCGGCTTTCCGGTGCTGGCGCTGAGTGAGTACCTGAGCATCGCGCGCCCTGCGGACGCCCCGCCCATCCGCGCCACGATCGCCCGCGCACTCGAGGCGCAACTGGCCCTCAACGCCGCGGTCGCCAATCCCTTTGATTATCCGCGCCAGACCTTCCGGCTGTATCGCGACGGCAAGCGCGGCGCGGACTTGCTGACTGGATTTTTCATTCCGCACGCCAACGAGACCGGTTACTGGTGGCAGGGCGAAGACGCGCGCCTGGCCTCGCTCGCCGTGGCGGCGACGGACGGTGGCCGGGCGGCAGGGCAGGCCGGACCGACCTTTGGCGTCAGTGGGTCACTGGCCGCCTTTGCGCAGCACTCGCTCGACTGGATACTGGGCCGTAACCCTTTCGACGTGTGCATGCTCTATGGCTTCGGCGGTCACAATCCCGACTATTCCGAGAGCTCGGAGACCAACCTGGTCGGCGGCATTGCCAATGGCATCACAGGCGCCGTGGGGAGCGATGAAGGTCGCGGCATCGCCTTCGCGCCGGGTCCGGACGACGAGAACTGGCGCTGGGACGAGCAGTGGCTGCCGCATTCGACCTGGCTGCTGCTCAGCGCGGCGCTCCTCAATCCGGAAGCGCCGGCGACGGTACGCGCAGGAGCTGCACCGAGCGCCCGCTCGCGCTGAGCGGCCGCCGCCGCTGAGCGGCAGCGCGCGCTGAACGCTGCGCTCCCTCAGCGCTTGCGTACCGAAACGACGGTGGCCTTGTAGCGATCGGCGCGCAGGTACGAGTGGCTGTGCTCGATGGCGGTGCGCTTCAGGTCATAGGTCGTCTCGCGCACGAACAGCAGCGCTCTGCCGGGCGAGGTGCCTAACATGCGCGCCTGCTCCTCCGTGGCATTGGCGGCGCCGATCTCCTCTTCAGCCCAATTGAGCTTGCGCCGGTAAACCGTCTCGAACAGCCGATACAGCGACACGCCCTGCAGGTCCCGCTGGTCGAGATCGGGGAACAGGGCGATCGGCAGAAAGCTCGTGACCAGCGCCACCGGTTCATCATCGACGTAGCGCAGCCTGTGCAGGGCAAACACGGCTTCATCGGCCCGCAGGTGCAGGGCCTGGGACACTTCCGCGTCCGCCGTGATGCGTTTGAGGCTCAATACGCGTGCCGAGGGCACCAGGCCACGCCGCCGCATCTCTTCGCTGAACCCGCGCAGTTCCTGGAAGTTCCAGGGCACGCGGCTGGAGCCCACCACGGGGCGCCGGCCCTTCTCGATGACCAGCAGACCTTCGGAGCGCAGCTTCAGGAAGGCCTGGCGGACCGGCATCTTGCTGATGCCGAGCGCGCGGGCGATCTCGCCTTCGGACTGGAACACCTCGCCCTCGCTGAGCGCCGCGGTCTTCACCAGCGCGCGAAACTGGTCGACGATCTGCTGGTAGTAGGGCACGAAGCCGTCGCGCTCGATATGCAGGGTGATTCCGCGCTTCATCGGTTGTCCGGCCTAACCTATAATGATATGATACTAGGTGAGAGGGGGTCCGTAAACCATGGCGAGCACGCGTGTGCAGGCGTTTGGAAGCGCCGCGCCTGACCGGAACGAAACCCGGGCCGGACGAGGGTTCGCGCCACCGGTGCTGCTCGGCTGTGTCCTGGCCCTCAGCTTTCCCGACTGGTCCAGGGCCGCGGCAGATGAGCCCGCGACGCAGAGCATGCCACGGCTGCCGGGGGCCAGCCTGGATGGCAATTACTTCAGCGCCGGGGGCCAGCGCTTTCTGGTGACCGGAGCCCACTGGGTGCCGGCCAAGACGGCACTGCAATGGCCGCTGCAATGGGATCCGGCCGATATCGAGGCGGATTTTTCCACCATGGCGCAGATCGGCTTCAACACCGTGCGCTTCGACCTGTTCTGGGCCTGGTTCGAGCCGCGCCCGGGCGTATACAACCCCGAGGCCTTCGCTCAGCTCGACTACCTGATCTCACTCGCGCACAAATACCGCATCTACCTGCATCCCTCGCTGTTTGTCGGTGGTGAGGTGGGCGAAGCCTACTGGGACGTCGCTTGGCGGAACGGGCGCAACCCGCAATCGAACCCGGAGATGCTGCGGCTCGAAACCAACCAGGCGCGCGAGTTCGGTCGCCGCTATGCGCACGAGACCGCCATACTCGCCTGGGACCTCACCGACGAACCTCCCTTCTGGATTACTTCGGGCACCACCGACGCCGAGGCCGTCAACTGGACGCGCCTGATCGCCGGCGGGATCCGCAGCTACGACCGCATGCACCCGATCGTGGCCGGCGTCAGCACCCAGGACATGGAGCATGGCCCGTTTCGTCCCGACGTGATCGCGGGCGACGTCGACTTCTTCAGTGTCCATCCCTATACGATCTACACGCCCGAGCTGTTTCCCGATGCCATGGTCTCGCAGCGTGGCACCTACGGGGCCGCCTTCGAAACCGCACTGAGCCGCGGTGCCGGCCGGCCGGTCATGGTGCAGGAGATGGGCGCTTCCTCGGCGCAGTACTCACCGGAGAAGATCACCCAGTTTGACCGCGTCAGCATGTACTCGGCCCTGGGCGCCGGCGCGGACGGGTTTCTGCTGTGGTGCTACACGGATGCCGCGCCGAATCAGTACACCCAAGTCCCTTACCTTCGCTCGCCGCACGAAACACAATTTGGCCTGACCACCTGGTATCGCAAGCTCCGCCCCCAGGGCACCGCCTTCAAGGAATTTGCCGCGATCTCGCGGCGCATGAATCTCGCGGGCGTGGCGGTGCCGGCCGGCGATGCAGCGATCGTCATTCCTGAAGAATGGGCGCGTACGCAGGGCGACTACTCGCGCTTCGGACTCGGCGGCCCGAATGTCATCCCCTTCGTTTCCGTGAGCGAGGGCGGGGCGGTGAACGGCCAGGCTCCCAATCCCTATGAGGGCAATCCGTGGGTGATGGGTTCGGTGCTGTCAGCGTTCATCCTGGCGCATCAGGCAGGTCTCACGCCCGCGCTGCCCAGGGAAGCGGGCGACTGGCAGCAACACCCGATGGTGCTGCTGCCCTCGCCGCTGACCGCCACGGATCCGATCTTCGTGCACCTGCACACCGATTTCTGGGAGCGGGCCGACGCTTATGTACGGGGTGGCGGTGTGCTCTACGCCTCGCTGGCCGCCAATGCCGCCATTCCCGGAATGGACGCGCTATTCGGTGCGCACATGACCGACGCCGCGGTGGTGAGCGCCCTGACGCTGAAGATCGTGAAGCCTCTCGGAGACCTGCGGCCGGGCGAGACCCTGCACTTTTCGGTCCCGGCGGCCAGCACGCGCTACTGGGGCACGGGGCTTGAGGTCACCGATGGCGAGGTGATCGCGGTGGACCAGGAGCAGCGCCCGGCGCTGGTCGCACACCGGCTGGGCAAGGGCGTCACGCTGCTGTCGGCCTATCCGCTCGAATCGTACCTGGCCAGTCAGCCCATGGCCTTCGAGAAAGAAGAAACCACGTACCGCCTGTACCGGGCGCTGCGCGACTACGGGCACGTGCACCCGCTGGTCTCCGCGGATCACGCAGCCGTTGAAGCCACGGCACTCACGGGCCCGGGCGGTGGCTACATCGTCATGGCCAACCACAGCGCCGAAACAGTGCGCTCCCGGCTCAGCACTACCCTGCCCGTGCATGCGCTGCGGCGATTGACACCGGACGGCAGCGTGATCGTCCCTGCGGATGGCCCGGCGTGGACCGTCGAATTGCCCGCCTACGGCGCGGCCATCCTCGAGTGGCAGGGGCAGTGATGAGCCCGGAGCGGCCATGATCACCGGCGCGGTCGATATTGGCGGGACCAAGATCGCCGTCGGTGCCATTGACGCGGCGGGCCAGCTGCTGGCCCGCGAAGAGACGCCGACCGCCCCGGGGCGCGGATTTGACGACGCGATGGAGCGCGTCGCCGCCATGCTCGGGCGCTTTCGCCAGCAGATCGACCAGCCGATGCGCGGCGTGGGCATCGGCTGCACCGGTCCCGTCGACCCCTTCCGCGGCACGATCGGCGACGTGGATTTTCTCCCGGGCTGGAAGGACGCCAATCCGGTGGCGGCACTCGCTTCCCGGCTCCACCTCGAAGTGGCGATGGAGAACGACGCCGACGCCGCGGCGCTCGCCGAAGCGGCGTGGGGCGCCGGTCGCGGCCGCAAGAGCCTCATTGGCGTGACGGTCGGCACCGGCATCGGTGCGGGCATCCTGATCAACGGCGCGATCTTCCGCGGCGTCGATGGCGCCCATCCGGAGATCGGCCACCACGTCATTGATGATACGGGGCCCGACTGCTCCTGCGGAGCACGCGGCTGCTGGGAGTCCCTCGCCAGTGGTCCGGCGATCGCCGCGCGCTACGCGCGCGCCGCGAAGGCCGCAAGCACCCCGCCTCAGGAGTTGAACACGCAGCAGATCTGCGAGCTCGCGCGCGCCGGCGATGCCATTGCGCTCGAGGAAGTGGCGCGCGCCGGGCGGTATCTGGGCATCGGCATCGCCAATCTCATCACCCTCTATGTGCCCGAGCTCATCGTCTTGAGCGGCAGCGTCATGAACAGTGTCGATCTGTTCATGCCGGCCATACGCGAAGGGGTGCGCCGACAGTGCCGCTACGTGCCGGCGGATCGCGTCGAGCTGATCCCTTCATCGCTCCGCGGCGACGCACCGCTGATCGGTGCCGGGGTGGTCTGGGCGCACCGCTACGCCGGGGAGCGAGGCTGATGTCCGCCGCGGCGCTGCCGATCATCGAAGGCCAGTATTTCCGCGACCTGACCGAGCAGCCGGCGGCACTGGAAGCGACGTTCAGCTGGCTGCGCGCCGCCGGCCGGTGGAAAGAGGTGCAGCGCCTGGTCCACTCGCGCCGCTGGCAGAGGATCGTGCTGACGGGCATGGGTTCCTCCTATCACACCCTGCAACCCCTGTACTGGTCGCTGATCGCCGGCGGATTCAATCCGGTGCTGATGGAGACTTCCGAACTCATTCACTATGGCATGGCGCTGTGTGACGAGCACGCGCTGGTGATCCTGGTCTCACAGTCCGGCGCGAGCGCCGAGACGGTGCGGCTCCTCGAGCTGCAGCGCCGCTCGCCAGTCCTCGGAGTCACCAACACGGAGAACAGCCCCCTGGCCCGGCGCGCGGATCTGTCGATCATGGTGCAGGCGGGAACGGAATTTTCGGTGTCCTGCAAGACCTACGTCGGCGGCATGCTCAGCCTGCAGTGGCTCGCGGGGATTTTCGCTGACGCCGCCGAGGCCCCGACGCTGCAGCGACTCGGGCGCGGCGCGGAGCTCGCCAGGCAGTATCTGAAGGACTGGCGCCAGCATGTCGATGCCCTGGCCGGTCCGTTGCGTGGCATCCGCCACCTGTTCCTGGCGGGGCGGGGCGATTCCCTGGCCGCGGTCGCCACGGGCGCACTGATCATCAAGGAATCCGCGCATTTTCATGCCGAAGGCATGAGCAGCGCGGCGCTGCGGCACGGGCCGCTGGAGATGCTGCAGGCCGACATGCTGACCGTGGTCTTCGACGGCGATGAGCGCACGCGCTCGCTCAACCAGCAGCTCGCCACCGAACTCATCGCCAAGGGCCGGCGTTGCCTGGAGATCGGCAGCCAGTCGGCACTCGCCGCGCTGCGGCTGCCCGAGTGTGACCCAGGCTTGCGGCCCATCGTCGAGATCCTGCCCGTGCAGATGATGAGCCTGGTGCTTGCCTCGCTCGGCGGGCGCGAGGCGGGGCGCTTCGAGCACACCAGCAAGATCACGGATGTCGAGTAGCGGTACAGCGTTGCCGCAGGGGAAGTCATGAAACGGAATCGCTACATCGTCGCGCTCATCTTCGCGATCTTTTTCGTGATCTCCTTCCTGACCAATATCCTGGGTCCGCTCGTCCCGGACATCATCAGTGATTTCCACGTCTCGTACGCGATGGCGGCGGTGCTGCCATTCTGCTTTTTCATCGCCTATGGCGTGATGTCGATCCCGGCCGGATTCCTCGTGGAGCGCTGGGGAGATCGAAACCTGATCGTGATCTCCTTCGTGGCGGGCACGGCCGGGGCGCTGAGTTTCGCGCTGCACCCGACCTACGAGGTGGCCGTGCCCTCACTGTTCATCATGGGCGCGGGCATGGCGGCCCTGCAGGTCGCGATCAACCCCATGTTGCGCGTGGCCGGCGGTGAAGAGCATTTCGCCTTCAATTCCGCCTTCGCGCAACTGGTGTTCGGTGCCGCCTCCTTCGTCAGTCCGCTGGTTTACTCCTATCTGGTGGGCAATCTCGGCGTGCATCGCCTTGCGGGCGGCGGCCTGCTTGGCCTGCTCGGACGCGTCACGCCCGCCGCGCTGCCGTGGACTTCAATTTACTGGCTGTTCGCCGTGGCCACCGGCCTCATGGCCTTAGGTGTGGCCCCGCTGAAGATACCGAAGGTGGAGCGCACCGCGGATGAGTCGGCGGGTACGCTGGCTATGTACGCCTCGCTCCTGCGAAACCCGACGATCTGGGCGTATTTTCTCTGCATCGTCGCCTACGTCGGCTCCGAGCAGGGCACCGCCGACTGGATGTCGGAATTTCTCCACCGCTACCACGGCTACGATCCGCACGTGACCGGCGCCGGCGCCGTCTCCAACTTCTGGGGTTTGATGACGGTGGGGTGCCTCGCAGGCATGGCGCTGCTCAAGCTCATCGACAGCAAGCGCGTACTGGTGGGATTTTCATTGTGCGCCCTGCTGATGCTCACGCTGGCCCTGTTCGGCCCGGCGAAGGTGTCGCTGATTGCCTTTCCCTGCATCGGTTTTTTCGCCTCGATCATGTGGCCGACGGTGATCTCACTCGCCCTGAACTCCGTGCCCTCGCACCACGGACCCTTCGCTGGAATCCTGTGCACAGGGATCATGGGCGGCGCGCTCTGGCCGCTGCTGATCGGCAGGGTCGGTGACCTTTATGGCCTGCGTGGCGGAATGCTGCTGCTCTACCTGAGCTTTGGGGTGGTGCTCAGCGTCGGCTTCTGGGCACGTCCCCTGATCCGAAATGCGGTGCTCGGCGACCGCGCGCCGGAGAAGGCCTGATGCGTGGCGTCGGTCTGGTGCTGGCGCTGCTGTGTGTAGTCGCGACGCTGCGGGCCGCGACGCCCGTCAGCTACCTGGCGCTGCCCGAACCGCAGCGACTCGACTGGCCGGCGCAGGCGTGGGAAGGTGATCAGCAGCCGCACACCCTGTCGGTGATCGAACTGAACCGCGGCGGCTACAGGTACTGGGGCTGGTATGGCCTGAATCATGGACGGGGTATAGGACTGGCGCGCAGCAACGATCTGCTCCACTGGAGCAAGTTCGAGGGCAATCCACTGTGGCTGAACGCGCGCTGGCCTTCGGTGCTGAAGGGCGCCGATCCCGCGCACGCCGACCGCCTTTACTTCGCCATCACGCGTGACTATGACCAGCCCGCCAGCCGCATCGTGCTCGCGAGCTCCGAGGATGGCATCCACCTGACGGAGCTCAAGGATCTGGTGAAAGCGGTCACCGACGAGCGCAACCAGAATCCAAACCTGTTCCACGACCCGGTCACGGGCCGCTTTTTTCTGACCTGGTACCGCGGCAACGACGACAACTACTTCGACATCGTGAGCCGGAGCGCGGCGTCCGTCCAGGAGCTCGATCGCGCGCCTGACCGGCTGCTGATGCACAGCACGGCCACGGTCGCGGCCCCGAACCTGATGTACCTGCCGAAGGGTGGGGCAGGCGGTAGCGGGGTCTATTACCTCGCTACCGAGATCTATCCGAACCGCTACAGCGAGACCAACAAGGGCGTCTGGCAGGTCAAGGTGTTCTACGCCGACCGGGCGGACGGCGAGTTTGCGCCGGTGGCCGGCAACCCCGTGCAGGACGGAGAGCGGGCCTGCCTGTTCCAGCATGTGTTTGAAAAAACCTACTACGGCTATCAGTGCCGGCTCGACGATGCGACCGACGTCTGGAACATGGAGGTCGTCGTCGTGCCGCTGCCCGATCGGCCGCCGGAACCGAAGAAACCAGAATGAGCAACATGGGAGTATCGAAAATGTCAGCCCAGAAAAGTACTTGCGCTTCGTTGAGCATGCTGGTCACGCAGGTCATACTCGCCAGCCTGCCCTCGCACCGCGCGGCCGCGGCACAGGGAGCGGACACACTCGAGGAAGTCATCGTGACCGGCGTGCGCGCCGCCGAGCAGAAAGCGGTCCAGCTCAAGCGCGATGCGGCCTCGATCCAGGACAGCATCGCCGCCGAGGACATCGGCAAGCTGCCCGACACGACCATTGCCGATTCACTGCAGCGCATCACCGGCGTGCAGATCAATCGCGTGGGCGGGGAGGGCACCTCGGTCAATATCCGCGGCCTGCCGCAGGTGGGCACGCTGTTGAACGGCGAAGCCTTCCTCACCACCGGCTCTATCGTGAGCGTGCAGCCCGACTTCGGCGATATTCCCTCGCAACTGTTTGCCGGTGCCGATGTCAGCAAATCGCCCACCGCGAATCTCCTCAACGCCGGCATCACCGGCACCATCAACCTGAAGACGCGCCGCCCCTACGATCTGCCGCAGGGCTGGACGCTGGCGGGAGCGGCCTCCGCCCTGCACGGCTCGCAAACCAAAAAGTACCAGCCTGAGCTCGATACGCTCATCGGCTACCACGCCGAGCGCTGGGGCATCGTGGCCTCAGCCGCGTATTCAGACGTCACCCTCGAACATTCCTTCGACGGCATGGGGCAATACACGGGTGAACTCGTCGGTGAGACCTCGGACAACACCACGCTGGGGGTGGGCTTCCTCAACGCCTATGGCGGCGCTCCGCTCCCGGCGGGCGTGGTGCTGCTCACTCCGTCGCTGTGCCCCCGGGGAAGCGATGGGCTCTATAGCCCCGCGCCGGGCTTTGAAACCAGCGGCTGCGACGTGGACGTCAACGGGGACGGCAAGGCAAACGGCGTCTATTACAACACCGCGGATTACGCTGCCATCGACGAGCAGCTGGAACGCAAGCGCTTGGGGTTCAATGTCTCGCTGCAGGCCGAACTGGGGCCGGGCGTGACGCTGCTGTCGGATCTCTTCTACACCAATGAAAAGAGCTACGATCGCCAGACCGGCTACCAGCTGAATTCCTCCAGCTGGGACGGCGCGACATTCCTGCCACTCGCCGAGCGCAACACCGGCGTGCAG
>DASWFL010000055.1:0-3082 GCA_036394255.1 Steroidobacteraceae bacterium | reverse complement strand
ATCTCCAGGAGCCCGCGGGTGATGAGCGCGATGCGGGAGTTGGCGCCGAAGCCCAGGCCGTCGGAGAGCCCGGCACCGATCGCCAGCACGTTCTTGACGGCGCCGCCCACCTCGACACCGACGATGTCGGTGGAGGTGTAGGCGCGAAAATGGGCCGTCGAGATGTCGTGCGCCAGCAGGGCCGCATAATCCGCATCGCGCGAAGCGATCGTCATCGCGCTCGGCAATCCGGCGCCCACTTCGGCCGCGAAGGTGGGGCCGGAGAGCACCGCGGTGAGGCGGCTGGTGCCCAGCACGTCCTGTGCCACTTCATAGGGCAGGCGCCCGGTATTGACTTCGAAGCCCTTGGTGGCCCAGCAGAGCCGCTGCCCGTCGGCGAGCTGTGCGCGCAGCGCGCTCAGCACTTCGCGGAAGGCGTGGCTCGGCACCGCCACGAGCACGTCGTCGGCGCCGCCCAGTGCCGCGGCCAGGTCGGAGGGCACCTGCAGCGTGTCGGGAAAGGGCGAGTGCGGCAGGTAGCGCTGATTGACGCGTGCGCGGGCCATGTCGGCGCGCAGGCCCGCGTCGCGGGCCCACAGGCGCACGGCATGCCCGGCGCGCGCCCACTGGATCGCCAGCGCCGTGCCCCAGGAACCGGCGCCGAGCACCGTGATCCGCGAGGGCAGCTCCGCCTTCACTTCAGTTCTGCGCGGCGCTGGCGGTGCCCGGATTGTTGGCGGCGAACAGCGCTTCGAAATTCACCGGCGGCAGCAGCAGCTGGGGAAAGCCACCGTGCCCCACCAGGCTCGAGACCACCGCGCGCGCGTACGGAAACAGCACGCCCGGGCAGATCACGCCGGCGGCGCGCCGGAACTCCTCGTTCGACAGGTTCTGCATCAGGAAGGCGCCGGCCTGCTTGACCTCGACCAGGAAGGCGGTCTGCTCGCCGTGCTTGGCCGAGACCGTCACGGTCAGCAGCACCTCGCGCAGGTCCCCTTCGATGAGGTTGACCGCGGTGTTCAGATCGAGGCCGATCTGCGGGTTCCAGTCGTTCGTGACCCTCGGCCCCTGCGGTGCTTCGAAGGAGCAGTCCTTCAGGTACACGGCCTGCAGCGCCAGTTGCGGGGTTGGGGCCGTGCCCGCCGCTGCGGGGGTGGGCTCTGATTGTATTGCCATGCTGAAGTGTCCTCTGCGTTCAACTTTCCGTGAATGATCGCTGTGAATGATCGTTGTGAATGATCGTCGTGAATGGCTACTGCGCCGTCGCCCGTGCCGGCGAGAGCAGGCGCTCGAGGCCGCCCGCCTCATCGAGCGCAGCCAGTTCATCGGAGCCGCCGATGTGATGGCCGTCAATGAAGATCTGCGGCACCGTGCGCCGCCCGCTGCGCTGGATCATCTCGGCGCGCCGCTCCGGGTGCTCCTCGATGCTGATCTCCTCGTAGCCGGCGCCCTTGCGCTCGAGGAGCCGCTTCGCGCGCGTGCAGTAGGGGCACCAGGAGGTGGTGTACATTTCGACCAGCGCTGCCGTCATGTGCTCGGGAGTGCCGCGGCTAATCGCGGGCCACGGGCAGGTGCTCGGCACGCCAGGCGCTCAGTCCGCCGCGCAGCGTGACGACCTGGCTGAAGCCCTGCTGCTGTAGCGCCCGCATCGCGCCGGCGGCGGACGCGCCGCGCTCGCAGTAGACAATGACCTTCCTGTCCCGGAGGCGCTTCAGGGCTTCGAGCCCGTCGGCCAGGCGCTCGGGCGGGAGATGGCGCGCGCCGCGGATGTGGCCGGCGGTGTAGGCCTCGGCACTACGCAGGTCCAGGAGCGTTGCGCCCATGTTCATGAGGCGCACGGCGTCCTGCGGGCTGACGGCCCCGACCGCGCGGGCGCGCTCCCTGAATTCATAGACCAGCACCGCCAGGACGGCGCCCAGGGCGAGCACGGTCAGGCCCCGGTGGTGGGCGGCATATTCGAGCAGGCGCTGCATGGTCGGGTGGAATCCTCGGCCTGGAAACTTCGGGTCGCGATCAGCGGAACCGCGCATTATAGCCTCGCTGCGTTAGACTTTTCCGCATGGCTACCGCCCCCGCCCGGATTCTGCTGCTGCTCGCCTCGGGGCTGGCGTGCACGCCGGCCGGGGCAGCGAGCGCCGGCCAGACCCAGGAGCAGCTGCGCGCGCTGCAGGATCGCATCGAGCGCGTGAGCCGGGAGGTCGGGAACGATGCCATCGAGCGCGACCGCCTGGCGCACGATCTGCGTGACGCCGAAGTGGCGGTGGCCGCGACGCGTGCCGAACTGGAGGGCGTGCTCGCGCAGGAATCGGCCCATACGGCGCGCCGCGCGGCCCTCACCGCCGAGCGCACGATCGTGAACGCCTCACTGGGGCGTGAACGATCCGGACTGGCCTCGCAGCTGCGCGCCGCCTACCTGATCGGCCGCAATGAACCGCTGCAGCTGCTGCTCAACCAGCGCGATCCGGCCGCGGCTGACCGGCTCTACACCTGGTACGGCTATTTCGGCCGCGCGCGTGCGGCCCAGATTGCCTCGATCGCGCAGCAGGTGGAGCGCATCGACGCGCTGGATGAGGAGCTGGGCAAGCAGGAAGCGGCCCTGCTCGGGCTGCGCAGCGCCAGGCAAGGCCAGCTCGCGCGGCTGGAGAGCGGCCGCGCCCAGCGCCAGACGGCCCTGGCCAGCCTGCAATCCGAAGCGCGCTCGCGCGTCGCGAGCCTGGCGCGCCTGCGCAACCAGCAGGCCAGCCTCGAGCGCCTGCTGCGCGAACTGCAACGCGCGGCGCGGCCGGGGCCCGCCCCGGACAACGCCAGCAATTTCAGCCGCCTGCGCGGCCAGCTCGACTGGCCGGTGGCCGGGCAGGTCCTCGCGAGCTACGGACAGCAGCGGGCGAGCGGCGTGAACTGGCAGGGGTTGGTGCTGGCCGCCCAGCAGGGCGCGCCCGTGCGCGCGATCGCGGCGGGCCGCGTGATCTACGCCGACTGGCTGCCGGGACTGGGCCTGCTTGCCATCGTCGATCACGGCGAGGGGTACCTCAGTCTCTACGGCTACAACGATCAGTTGCGAAAATCGGCGGGCGAAGCCGTCGCCGCCGGCGAGGTGATCGCC
>DASWFL010000054.1:0-13606 GCA_036394255.1 Steroidobacteraceae bacterium | reverse complement strand
GCAACGCACGGGCGTGCTGCTGCATCTGATCGACATGGCGCCGGGCGATCCGGACGCCGATCCGGTGCGCGATGCGCGCGCCATCGTGGCGGAGCTGAAGAAGTTCAGCCCGGACCTGGGGAAAAAACCGCGCTGGCTGGTCATCAACAAGCGCGACCTGCTGCCTGATGAGGAGGCGGAAGCCCGTGCACGCAGCATCGTGCGAGGCCTGCGCTTCAAGGGTCCGGTGCACCTGATCTCGGCAGCGACCGGACGCGGCACGCGCGAGCTGACCGAAGCGGTGATGAATTTCCTCGACGGGAGGCGGACCTCCCGGCCGGCGGTGGCCCATGCGCAATAGCAAGGTGCGCCAGCGGATTGCCGCGGGGAAACTGAAGCTGCGCATCCGGGATCTGCGCAATCTGGGCGCCCGCTCGGAGCAGATCCTGGGAGCGATCGGTATTCGCACCGCCGACGAACTGCGCCGCCAGGGGGCCGTGCGCATCTATGCGGAGCTCAAGCGCGCGGGCGCGAAGCCCTCGCTGAATATGCTCTGGGCGCTGGCTGGGGCGGTGGAGCCCTGGCCGGAGGGCACGCATTGGCGCGAAATCGCGCACGGCGAGTCGCGGCTGTCGCTACTGCTGGCGGTCGAGGATCTGGAAACCGCGGCGCGGCGCCGCGCCTAGCTTCAGGCGATCTTCTTGATGCGCGCGGCGAGCCGGCTCTTGTGGCGGTCGGCCTGGTTGCGGTGAATGATCTTCTTGTTCACCAGGGTGTCGATGAGCGGCACCGCCGCCAGGTAATGAGTACGGGCCTCGTCCTTCTTGCCGGCGGCGGCCGCGTCGACCACCCTGCGGATCGCCGAGCGCATGCGTGAGCGCATGGCGACGTTGCGCTCCCGGTGCACCATGGCCTGCCGCGCCGCTTTTTCCGCTGATTTAGTGTTTGCCACGCGCTCGCTCCGCCGTTAGTCACTGGATTTAGGCCCCCGAGGGGCCGCGTAGTCTGCGCAGCGGCCCTCTCGTTGTCAATGCGCCTCCGGTATAGTTCCCCCCGCCCCATGAGCCGCACCATCCTCAAGAGCACCAGCGTCGTCGGAGCCACCACGCTGGTCTCCCGCATTACGGGGCTGTTCCGCGACGTGGCCCTGGCACAGGCCTTTGGCGCCAGTGCCCTGCAGGATGCTTTCCTGGTGGCCTACAAGATCCCCAATTTCCTGCGGCGGCTGTTCGCCGAAGGCTCCTTCTCCCAGGCCTTCGTGCCGGTGATTTCCGAGTACCGCCTGCAGCGCAGCCAGGCGGAGGTGAAAGAGCTGGTGGGCGGGGTCACCGGGACGCTCGGAGGCGTGCTGCTGGCCGTCACCGCCGTCGGGGTCGTGGCGGCGCCGCTGATCATCCTGCTGTACGCCACCGGCTTCACCCGCGATGCCGGCAAATTCGCACTCACCGTGCAGATGTTGCGCTGGACCTTCCCCTACCTGCTGTTCATCTCGCTCACGGCGCTGTTTTCGGGAGTGCTCAACAGCTACCGCCGTTTCGCCCTGCCGGCCTTCACGCAGGTGGCGATGAACCTGGTGATGATTTTCTTTGCGGTCGGCATCGCCGAACACAGCCGCAATCCGGGCATCGTGCTGGCGGTGGGCGTGTTCGTGGCCGGCGTCCTCCAGTTGCTGATGCAGCTGCCTGCGGTGGCGCGCCTGGGGCTGCTCGCCTGGCCGCGCTGGCGGCCCGCGCACGAGGGCGTGCGACGCATTGGACGGCTGATGATCCCGGGCATCGTCGGTTCCTCAATGGCGCAGGTGAGCCTGGTGCTCGACACCACCATCGCCTCGTGGCTGGTCACGGGGAGCGTGTCCTGGCTGTACTTCGCCGATCGCCTGATGGAATTTCCGCTCGGCGTGTTCAGCGTGGCACTCGCCACGGTGATCCTCCCCGGTTTGTCCACGCACCACACCGAGCGCTCGCCCGAGCAATTTTCCCTGACGCTGGACTGGGCGCTGCGACTGACGGTGATGCTGGTGATGCCCGCCGCCGTGGGGCTCCTAGCCTTCGCCGGGCCGATCACTGCGGCCGTATTCGGTTACCGTAATTTCAACGCGCATTCGGTGCAGATGGCGAGCTGGGCCCTGATGGCCTATTCCTGGGGCCTGATGATGTTCAGCCTGGTCAAGGTGCTGGCCCCCGGATTCTTTGCGCGCCAGGACACCCGCACGCCCGTGCGCGCCAGCCTGGTGGCGCTGGCCGTAAACATGGCGATGAACATCGGCATCGCGCTGCCCGCCTCGCGCATGGGATTCCCCGCCCCTCACATCCTGCTCGCCACCGCGACCTGCACCGGATCCGCGGTGAATGCCTGGCTGCTCTTTCGCGGGCTGCGCCGCGCCGGGGTTTACCAGCCCTCGCGGGCCTGGGCGACGCTGTGGCCGCGGGTGTTGCTGGCCAGCGCGCTGATGGGTTTGCTCCTGTGGTGGTGGTCCGGGAGCCTGGAGCAATGGATGGCGCTGCGCCCGGTGGCCAGGCTCCTGCGCTGCGCCGGCGGCATCAGCGCCGCGGGCGCGCTGTATTTTGCAGTGCTGTACGCGCTGGGCATGCGCTATCGCGACCTCAGGACGCGGCCGGCATGAGCCTGCGGCTGATCCGCGGCGTACCGCGTGGGGCGCGATCGCCCTGCGTCGTCACTGTCGGTGCCTTCGACGGCCTGCACGTCGGGCATCAGGCGCTCATTGCCCGCACCCTGGCGCGCGCGCGTGAGTTGCAGGTACCGGCCGTGCTGCTGAGCTTCGAGCCGATGCCGCGCGAGTTCCTGAGCCCGCAGGATCCACCGGCGCGCCTGACCACTCTTCGCGAGCGCTGGCGCCTGCTGGAGCACAGCGGGCTGGACCGGCTGCAGCTCCTGACCTTCAACAATCGCCTGCGCTCCCTGTCGGGACGGGATTTCATGGAGCTGTTGCGCGCCCTGGGCGCGCGCGCCGTGATCGTCGGGCACGACTTCCGCTTCGGCCGTGGCGCGGAAGCCAGTGCCGAGTGGTTTGGCGCCGAATCCGCGCCCTACGGCTACGAAGTCGAGATCGTCGCCGCAGTCCCGGTGGGAGGGGAGCGCGCGAGCAGCGGATTGGTGCGCACCGCGCTGGCCGCCGGTGACCTGCAGCGCGCCGCGGCGATGCTGGGGCGCGCCTACACGATGCGTGGCCGCGTCGCGCATGGTAATCAGCTGGGCCGGAAACTGGGGTTTCCGACCGCCAACCTGCCGCTGCACCGCCGGCGCGCGCCGCTGGCCGGTATCTACGCGACGCGCGTGAGCGGCGCCGGCTGCGCATCCTGGCCCTCGGTGGGGAGCCTGGGTACGCGGCCGATGGTCGGCGGCGTCGTGCCGCTCCTCGAGGTTCACCTCTTCGACTTCGATCGCGACATCTACGACCAGGAGCTTGAAGTGGAATTCATCGCGCACCTGCGCGAGGAACGGCGTTTCGACTCACTCGATGCGATGGTGGTGCAGATGCATCGCGACGCCGCCGAGGCGCGGGCGATACTGGCGGCGGAAAGCCAGGTCGCGCGCTGAGCCGGCTTGACACCGTAACCCGTTACGTTACACTTCGCGAATGATCGCCAGCTTTCGGCATCGCGGGCTGGAAAGATTTTTCTCCACGGGCTCCAAGGCAGGCATCAAGGCAGGCATCAAGGCAGAGGATGCGGAGCGCTTGCGACTCGTGCTGGGCCGCTTGGCCGCGGCGGTGACGGCCCGGGACATGAATCTGCCGGGCCTGCGCCTGCACCGCTTGAAAGGCAGGCTGAAGGGCCGCTGGTCGGTTTCCGTCAGCGGGAATTGGCGCGTCACCTTCGCTATTTCCGGCAAGGATGCCGTCCAGGTCGACTATGAGGACTACCACTGACATGGCTATTCAGATGCACAATCCACCCCACCCCGGGGAGATCCTGCGCTCGCTGTGCCTGGAGCCGCTGGCCCTGTCGGTGACCGATGCCGCGAAGGCGTTGGGCGTCAGTCGCAAGACGCTCTCCGCGGTATTGAACGGGCGCGCGGGCGTCAGCCCTGAAATGGCGGTTCGCCTGTCCATCGCCTTTAGCACGACGGCGGAGAGCTGGCTCAATCAGCAGGTGCAGTACGACCTGTGGCTGGCAGAGAAGCGCCGGAAGTCCCTGCGCGTGACGCGCATTGCCGCATAAATCAGCTGGCCAGCCACCGCACCAAGTGCACGCGTGAACCATGAACGGCCAGGCTCAGGCAGGGGCGCCCGCTGCGCCCAGGCCGTGCAGCGGGCGCAGTTTCTCTGAAGGGATCCAGCTCAAGTGACCGACTACAAGCACACCCTCAATCTGCCGCAGACCGATTTTCCGATGAAGGCGGATCTGGCGCAGCGCGAGCCCAAGCAGCTGGAGCGCTGGGCCGCGCAGGAGCTGTACGCGCGGATTCGCGCCGTCTCGCAGGGGCGCCCGGCCTTCGTGCTGCACGATGGACCGCCCTACGCCAACGGCGTCATTCACCTCGGGCACGCCGTCAACAAGGTGCTCAAGGACATCGTCGTCAAGTCGCGCAGCTTGGCCGGATATGACGCGCCTTACGTGCCGGGCTGGGATTGTCACGGCCTGCCCATCGAGCTCGCGGTCGAGAAGAAGCACGGCCGGCCGGGACACAAGCTCGACGCGCGCGCCTTTCGCGCCGCCTGCCGCGAGTTCGCCGGCCGGCAGATTGACTCCCAGCGCGCGGATTTCAAGCGCCTCGGGGTGTTCGGCGATTGGGAGCGCCCCTACCTCACGATGGATCCGCGCTATGAGGCGCAGCAGATTCGCGCGCTCGGCAAGATCATCGCCAACGGTCATCTGTACCGCGGCCTCAGGCCGGTGCACTGGTGCCTCGATTGCCGTTCGGCGCTGGCCGAAGCGGAGGTCGAATACGAGAATCGCACTGCCACCGCCATTGACGTGGCCTTTCGTTGCGTCGATCGCGCCGATTTCGCGCGCCGCAGCGGCCTGGATCCGACGGCGCTCGGAGGCGCGAGCGTGTCGCCCGTCATCTGGACGACCACGCCCTGGACGCTGCCCGCCAACGAAGCGGTCGCCTTGCGGGCCGAATACGAGTACGTATTCATGCGGGTCGAGCGGCCCAGTGGACCGGAAGTGCTGGTGCTGGCGGCGGAGCTGACGCCGGCTTCGCTGGCGCGCTTTGGGCTCGAGGGCCGGGAGATCGGGCGTTGCCGCGGCGCGCAGCTCGAGGGGCTGAAGCTCGAGCATCCCTGGCTGGCCAAGCAGGTCCCGCTCATCCTCGGTGAGCACGTCACGCTGGAAGCCGGCACGGGTGCCGTGCACACCGCCCCCGCGCATGGCCAGGAAGATTTCGCCATTGGCCGCACCTATGAACTGCCGGTGGTCAACCCGGTGGGACCGGACGGGTGCTTTGCCCCCGGCACCGAGCTGGTGGCAGGGCTGAAGGTCGATGCTGCAAACCCGGTCATCGTGGCGGCGCTCGAGGAGCGCGGCCGCCTGCTGCATCAGGAGCCGCATCTTCACAGTTATCCGCACTGCTGGCGGCACAAGACGCCGCTGATCTTCCGCGCCACCTCGCAGTGGTTCATCAGCATGGACAGTCGCGGACTGCGCGCCGGGACGCTGCGGGATATCAAGAACGTGCGTTGGACGCCTGAATGGGGCCAACCGCGCATCACCGGCATGATCGACAATCGGCCGGACTGGTGTCTGTCGCGCCAGCGCACCTGGGGCGTGCCGATCACGCTGTTCACGCGGCGCGACAACGGCGATCTGCATCCGCGCACCGCCGAGTTCATCGAGGTGGTCGCCGCGCGCGTAGAGCGCGACGGGATCGACGCCTGGTTCGCGCTCGATCCGGCCGAGCTGCTGGGCGCCGAGGCCGAGCACTACGACAAGGCCACGGACGTCATGGACGTTTGGGCCGATTCGGGCCTCTCCTTCGAATGCGTCGCGGCGATGCGCGGGGATTTCCATTCGCCGGTCGATCTGTACCTGGAGGGATCAGACCAGCATCGCGGCTGGTTCCACAGCTCGATCCTGATGTCCGAGGCCCTGTACGGCCGCGCCCCGTATCGCGGCGTGCTCACCCACGGATTTACCGTGGACGACCAGGGCCGCAAGATGTCCAAGTCCCTGGGCAACGGCATCGAGCCGCAGGACATCATCAAGACCCTCGGCGCCGACATGCTGCGGCTGTGGGTGGCGGCCACCGATTTTTCCAACGAGATGAGCCTGTCGCAGGAGATCCTGCGGCGCATGAGCGATTCCTATCGCCGCATGCGCAACACCGTCCGTTTCCTGCTCGGCAACCTGCACGGCTTCGAGCCCGCACAGGCCCTGCCGCTCAGCGAGCTGGTGGCGCTGGATGCCTGGGCGGTCGAGCGCATGCGCGAGCTGCAGGCGGAGATCGAGGCGGCCTATAGCGATTACCAGTTCCACCTGATCTACCAGAAGGTGCACAACTTCTGCGTCGTGGACCTGGGCGGCTACTACCTGGACATCATCAAGGACCGGCTCTACACCACGCCTGCGGCCGGCCTGCCGCGCCGCTCGGCGCAGACGGCGATGTGGCATATCGCCGAGGCGATGGTGCGCTGGCTCGCTCCGATCCTGTCGTTCACGGCCGAGGAGATCTGGGGGCGGTTGCCCGGACCGCGCCCGGAATCGGTGTTTCTCGCCACCTGGTACACGCTCCCGGCCGCCGCCGGTCCCGGCGCGGGCAGCGGCGCGGGCAGCGGCGCGGGCAGCAGCGGGGGCGGCGCAGCGATCGACTGGGCGGCGCTCATCGCCCTGCGCACCGACGTCGCCCGAGAGCTCGAGCGCCTGCGCGTGGGCGGGCAGATCGGCGCGCCGCTCCAGGCCGAGCTCGACGTGTACTGCACCGAGGCCCAGTACCCGCGCTTCCAGGCGCTCGGTGATGAACTGCGCTTCCTGATGATCACTTCGCAGGCACGCGTGCATCGCACGGCGGCTGCTCCTGCGGGCGCGGTCGAGGCGGCGCTGGTGCCCGGCGGCGGCATCTGGCTCAGCGTGCGGCGCACCGCAGCGGTGAAGTGCGTGCGCTGCTGGCACCACCGCGAGGACGTGGGTCAGACGAAGACGCATCCGGAACTGTGTGCCCGCTGCGTCGGCAACATCACGGGGCCCGGCGAAGTGCGCCGCTACGCCTGATGGAGCCTGGAACGAAGGCCGCAGGCGCGGCAGGCGGGGCGGGTGCAGCGCGAGCGGGCGTGGGGCAGTGGCGCTGGCTGGCGCTGACGGCGGCGATTATCGGCATCGATCAATGGAGCAAGCAGCTGGTCGAATCGGCCCTGCAACTGTACGAGGCCCGCTATTACCTGCCGGTGTTCAACCTGGTGCGTGCCCACAACCGTGGCGCGGCCTTCAGCCTGTTCGATGGGGCTTCGGGCTGGCAACGCTGGGCCTTCAGCGCCCTGGCCGCAGCGGTGAGCGTGTCGCTCGTGGTCTGGCTGCGGAGCCTGGAGCGACGCGCCAACCTCCTCGCCGCGGGTCTGGCGCTGATCCTCGGCGGCGCGCTCGGCAACGTGCTCGATCGGCTGCGACTGGGGTTTGTGATCGATTTCCTGCAGGTGCACTGGCAGCAGCACTATTTTCCCGCCTTCAACGTGGCCGATTCGGCGATTTCGGTCGGTGCCGGTTGCCTGCTGCTCGACCTGTACCTGGGTTCGCGGCGCCGCTCGGCCGCCGCGGGCGGTTAGGGGAGGGGCTGCGTGCGTATCCTGCTCGCCAACCCCAGAGGCTTCTGCGCCGGCGTCGATCGGGCCATCGAGATCGTGGAGCGCGCGCTCGCCCTGTTCGGCGCGCCCATTCACGTGCGGCACGAAGTGGTGCACAACCGTACGGTGGTCGAACGCCTGCGTGCACTGGGCGCCGTGTTCGTCGAGGAACTGGACGAGGTGCCCGACGGGGCCACCGTCATTTTCTCCGCTCACGGCGTGTCGACCGCAGTGGAGCAGGAAGCGCAGCGGCGCGGCCTGCAGGTCTTCGACGCCACCTGCCCGCTCGTCACGAAGGTGCACATGGAGGTCGCCCGCTTCGCGCGCGAAGGGCGCGACGTGCTGTTGATCGGCCACGCCGGCCATCCGGAAGTGGAAGGCACGATGGGCCGCTTCGATGGCTCGCACGGCGGGCGCATCCTGCTGATCGAGAGCGTGGCGGACGTGCGCCGCCTCGAGGTGCGCGATGCGCAGCGGCTCGCCTTCGTCACGCAGACGACCCTGTCGGTGGACGATACCGCCGCGATCGTCGCGGCCTTGCGTGAGCGATTCCCCGAGCTGCAGGCGCCGCGCCGGGAAGACATCTGCTACGCCACCCAGAACCGGCAGGATGCGGTGAAGCAGCTGCTCGGGCATTGCGATGTGCTGGTGGTCGTGGGCTCACGCAGCAGCTCCAATTCCAACCGGCTGCGCGAACTCGCCGACCGGGCCGGCGTCCCCGGCTATCTGGTCGACGGCGCGGCGGACCTGCGCCGCGACTGGTTCGAGGGCCGCAATACGGTCGGTGTGACCGCCGGTGCCTCGGCCCCGGAGCTGCTCGTGCAGCAGGTGGTCGAGCGCCTGCGCGAATGGGGCGGGGCGCCGCCGGCCGAATCCTATGGCCGGCCGGAGAGCGTGGTTTTTGCGTTGCCGCGCTCGCTGCGGTAAAACGGTCGGCAGCATGGACGAGAAATCCGCCAGTCCGCCGTCCGAGGCAGGGAGTCTCAGCGCGCGCCTGCAGGCCCGCGGGATCCGCGTCACCGCGCAGCGGCTGCAGATTGCCGAACTCCTGCTGAGGGTGCCGCAGCATCTGACGGCCGAACAGATCGCCGAGGCCCTGCAACTGCGCGGCCTGATCGTCGCCAAGGCAACGGTCTACAACACGCTCAACCTGTTCGCGGCTCGCGGCCTGCTGCGTCCGCTGTCGGTCGATGGCACGCGCAGCTGGTTCGATTCCAACGTCGAGCCGCACTATCATTTTCATGATGAGCGCTCCGGTGCCCTCAGCGACGTGGCGCTGCCGGAGGTCCAGTTCAGCCGCCTGCCGGAGCCGCCCGCCGGGATGGAAGTCGCGGGCCTGGATCTGGTGATCCGGCTGCGTCCGATCCGGTAGAATGCCGCGCCTCGCCGGAGTAGCTCAGTTGGTAGAGCGGCGCATTCGTAATGCGTAGGTCGTAGGTTCGATTCCTATCTCCGGCACCAGCCCCGCCCGGGGGGGTGTTTGTGACTTAAGTCGCGGATCTGGCAGGGCTAATCCGTATATGACGCCCCCGTGACACAGCCGGCGCGCCCGGCAGCTAGCCTGCGGACTATGAAGCTGGCTGAACTTCAGGTCCTCCATCTTGACGGCGCAGCCGTCCAGCTGACGCCGGCCGAACTGGCCGCGGCGAGCGGGCACGGCCAGGCCTGGGTGATTGCCACCTGCCAGCGCACCGTTCTGGTCGCCGCGGGGCGCGAGGCGCGCGCTGCCCTGGCCGAGCGCCTGCCACAGGCCGCGCTGGCGCAGGGCTACGGCGGCGCCGAGGCCTATGCCTTCCTGTTGCGCTTCGCCTGTGGCCTCGAGAGCCGCCTGGTGGGCGAGACGGAGATCTTCGGCCAGATCAAGGAATCCTGGCGCGAGTTTTGCGCGCATCCGGGCCTGCTCTCGCACCAGCTGGACAGCTGGGTGCAGCTGCTGTTCCAGGACACGAAGGAAGTGCGCGCGCGCCAGCTCTCCGGGCTCGGCAGCGCCTCCTACGGTTCCCAGGTCCGGCGGCTCCTCGGTACCGCTTCGGCCGGCCCGACCCTGCTGGTCGGCGCCGGGCAGCTGGCGCAGGCCGTGGCTCCCTGGATCCAGGCGAGCGAGCTGTTGGTGTGGAATCGGACCCGGGACCGGGCGCTGGAACTGGCCCGGCTGGTGGCCGAACGCAATCCGCAACGCCTCTGCCGGGCGCTCGAGGCGAGCGTCGAAGCCGAGCTCGAGGCCTGGTCGACCGCCGGGGATGTCGTGCTGTGCGTGCCGGCCGACCCCGAGCGGGATGCGGCGCGCATTGCCGCCTGGAAGGCCCGTCGGGAGCACAGGGGGCGCATCGTGCACCTGGGGCTGGGCGAGGCGGGCGATGCCAGCTGGGCCGAGGTGTCCGGGTTGACCAGCCTGGCTTCATTATTCGAGATGCTGAAGGCACAATCCGACCTGCGCAGCGTGCAGGTGATACGGGCGCGACGCGCCTGTGCCGAGAAGGCGGTGTTGCGCTCCCTGGGCCCGAGTGCCACACAGGCGCACGGCTGGGAAGATCTCGCGGCATTTGCCACCATAAGCCCTTAACTTCTCGAGAGGGGCTTTCGTCCGGATGTTGCAGCGGCCACTACGGCTAGGCACTCGTCGTTCGCTGCTGGCGCGCGCGCAAAGCGCCGCCGTCGCGCGCCGGCTGGAGCAGATGCACCACGGCCTCAAGGTCGAACTCGTCGGGATCGACACGCGTGGCGATCGGATCACCAGCACACCGCTCTCGCAGGTCGACGGCAAGGAGTTTTTCACGGCCGAGATCGACGCCGCGCTGCGCGCCGGTGACGTCGATCTGACCGTGCATTCCTACAAGGACCTGAGCCTCGAGCGGCCGGCTGATCTGCAGTTGGGCGCCGTGCCGGCCCGCGAGAATCCGCGCGACATCGTGTACTTCGCCGCCGACGTGCCCGAGCGCCTCGCGAGCGGTGTCACGCTGCGCATCGGCAGCTCCTCGCCGCGCCGCCAGGCCTTCGTGCCTCCGTTCCTGGAGCGGGCGCTGCCGCATTCCCCGCGCGTGGAGTTGTGCGAGTTGCGCGGCAATGTCGACAGCCGATTGCGGCGCCTGCGCGAGCCGCGCGGCAGCGAGCGGCAGCTCGACGGGGTGATACTCGCTTTTGCGGGACTCTCGCGCCTGTGGCAGGACCAGGCGGTGGGCGCGGCAACGCTGCTGCGCGAACTGCTGGCTGGCCTGCCGCGCATGCTGCTGCCCCTGACGCTGTGCCCGGCCGCCCCCGCGCAGGGGGCCTTGGCGATCGAGTGCCGCAGCGCCGACGTCGACACCCTGAAGCTCCTCGCGGCGATCGACGACCCGGCGACGCGCGCCGGGGTCGCGGCCGAACGCGCGCTGCTCGCGCAGCGCGGCGGCGGCTGCCATCAGCGTTTCGGCGCGACGCAGGTGCAGATCGACGGACTCGGGCCGCTGCTGTACCTGCGAGATGCCGGAGAGCAGGGCCCGCTGGCACCCGAAGTGCGCTGGAAGGCGCCTGCGGCGCCGCGCCCGCCATTGCGGCCCTGGGATGGCAGTACGCAGCCGGCGCCCGCGATGGAAGCGGTCCCGGGCGTCGCGGCCGAAGCGGAGCGCCGGCTCGCCGGGGCGACCGCCGCGTTCATCGCCCACCGTCGCGCGCTGCCCGAGCTGCCGGCCGCGGCCGTGAATCGTTGTGCTCACGTCTGGGTGTCGGGCACCGAGAGCTGGTTTGCGCTGGCCGCTCGCGGCGTGTGGGTGGAAGGCTGTGCCGAAAGCCTCGGCTTCGCTGTGCTGCGCCCGATCCTGGCGGCGCCGCTCCTGGCACTGCCGCCCCCGCAGGAATGGCTCGCACTCACCCATCAGGAGGCCGCCGCCGGCTGGGCCGAGGTGCCCGTGCTCGCGACCTACCGGCGCGTGGGCGGGACGGGGGCGGCGGGCGTCCCTGAGGCCGGCGGCCCGCCCCCGGAAGCGTTGCAACTGTGGTGGCACAGCGGCGTACAGTTCGAGCGCTGGGGTGCGCAGGCCGCGCGGGCCTGCCAACATGCCTGCGGGCCGGGCAAGACCGCGGATCTCCTGCGCCGCCGGGGCGTGCAGGATCTGACGGTGTTTCCCTCGGTGCAGCATTGGTGGGAGTGGTTGCAGACATGAACGCGAAGGCGGGACAGGGGAGCCTCAGCGTGTTGCCGGCGCGGCGCACACGCCTGATTGCCTTCCTGGCCGCCGTCTGGATCGCCCTGGTGCTCAGCCTCGGCGCCTGGTGGATCACCCTGCTGGTACGCCAGGCGCGGCAGATCGGCGAACTGCAATCCCTTGCGGGCAGCGCCGACAGTGCGGTGGCCGCGCAATGGGCCAGCACCCGGCGCATGGTGGTCGGGGAGTCCAGCGTGTTCCTGCTGCTGCTGCTGGCCGTGACCGCCCTGCTGGGCTGGCTGTATTGGCGCGAGAACCGCCGCGCGCGCAGCATGCAGGCCTTCTTCGCGGCCTTCACCCACGAACTGCGCACGCCGCTCACCAGCATCCGCCTGCAGGCCGAAGCGATCGCTGAGGGGGACCAGCGCGTCGAACTGGCGCGCCGCCTGCTCGAGGATTCGAACCGGCTGGAATCGCAGATCGACAAGACGCTCGAACTGGCGCGCATCGAGGGGGGCGGGCCGCTGTCCGAACAGTCCGTGCCGCTGCGCGGCTGGCTCGATCGCACCCTGTCGAGCATCGCCGCCACGCACGGTCCCGGAGTCGAGGTGCGTATGCACCTGGACGATTCGCTCCCGGCGATCCTGGCCGACGCCGCGGCCGTGCAGATGATCTTGCGCAACCTGCTGGAGAATTCCGTACGCCACGCGCGGCTCGAGCGCGTGCAGGTCCGTCTTACGGCACGCGCGCTCAACGGAAAGGTGCTGCTGGAGTACCACGACAACGGCGCCGGCACGGCCGTGCAGGGCCGCGAACTCGGGCGCCTGTTTGGCCGCGGCGCCGCCTCGGGCGGCAGCGGGGTCGGCCTGTATCTGGTGCGCACCCTGATGCAGCGCATGGGCGGGCGCGCTGATTTCTACAGTGCTCCCGGCGAGGGGTTTCGCGCCGAGCTGTGCTTTACGGCCAGCGCCGAGGAGCCCGCATCGTGAGCGGCGGGGCCCACGTGCTGGTCGTCGAAGACGAACGCAACGTCGGGGAGACGCTCGCCGAGCGGCTCCAGGCGGCCGGTTATCGCGTGACGCTGGCGGCCAGCGCAGCACGCGCGCGCCTGGCCTGGCGGGCGCAGACACCGCAACTGACGCTGCTCGACGTGGGCTTGCCCGACGGCAATGGTTTCGAACTGGCCGGCGAGCTGCGCGCCGCCGTGCCGCAGTCGGCGATCATTTTCCTGACGGCCCACGGCAATCCGGAAGAGCGCGTGCGTGGCCTCGAACTCGGTGCCGACGACTACCTCACCAAGCCTTTTCATTTTCGCGAGCTGCTGCTGCGCATCCAGAACTGCCTGAAACGCGCCCAGGATCTGGCCGAGCTTCCGGGCGAGATGCGCGGGGTGGTGCGCATCGGCCTCGCCCACGTGGATTTCGAGCGCTTCAGCGCCGAGGTGGATGGCGTCAGCCACGCCCTGACACACAAGGAGTGTGCCGTGCTGCGGCTGCTGGCCAGTCGCGTCGGCAAGGCCGTCAGCCGCGATGAGATCCTGGACCGGGCCTGGTCGGCGGACGAGTTTC
This sequence comes from Steroidobacteraceae bacterium, assembly GCA_036394255.1. Lineage (GTDB taxonomy): Bacteria > Pseudomonadota > Gammaproteobacteria > Steroidobacterales > Steroidobacteraceae > FEN-1191. The sequence continues at coordinate 200 of DASWFL010000054.1, read as the reverse complement.
CGACCTCGCGCACCGTCGATAACTTCATCGTGCGGCTGCGCAAGCTCGTCGAGCCGGACCCGGATGAGCCGCGCCTGATCCGCAGCATCCGCGGCGTGGGCTACCTGCTGACCGAGGTGTTGCGTGACTGAGACCCTGCTGGCCGCGGCGCTGGCGAGGCGCAATGCGCTCCGCCCCCCCGTCTGGTTCATGCGCCAGGC
>DASWFL010000053.1:0-2551 GCA_036394255.1 Steroidobacteraceae bacterium | reverse complement strand
GCACGAGTTCCTCGCCCGGCGCCCGGGTGCCTCGAAGTCGCCGCCGGCCGGCGACGTGCGGTTCGAACGGGCGGCCGCGGGCGCGCGATGAGCGCCGCCGCCTCGGCGCTGGCGTCGGCGCGGCGCGCCGTCATCAAGGTCGGCAGCAGCCTGGTCACGAACGAAGGCCGGGGCCTGGACGCAGGCGCAATTGCGCGCTGGGCCGCGCAGATCTCGGCCCTTCATCAACTGGGCAAGCAGGTGATTCTGGTATCCAGCGGCGCGATCGCCGAGGGCATGCAGCGCCTCGGCTGGAGCCGCCGCCCCCAGCAGATCCACGACCTGCAGGCGGCCGCGGCGGTTGGCCAGATGGGCCTGGCGCAGGCCTACGAATCGGGGCTCGCCGCGCACGGCCTGCGCAGCGCGCAGGTGCTGTTGACCCACGCCGATCTGGCCGACCGGGCGCGCTATCTGAACGCGCGCTCCACGCTGATGACGCTGCTCAATCTGCGGGTCGTGCCGGTGATCAACGAGAACGACACGGTGGTGACGGACGAGATCAAGTTCGGGGACAACGACACGCTGGCCGCGCTTGTGACCAACCTGGTCGAAGCCGACGTGCTGGTTATCCTGACCGATCAGGCTGGCCTGTTCAGCGCCGACCCGCGCACCGATCCGGGCGCCGTGCTGGTCGAGCGCGCCGAGGCGGGTGATCCTGCGCTGGAGGCGATTGCGGCAGGCCCGGGCAGCGCGATCAGCTCGGGCGGCATGCTGACCAAGGTGCTGGCGGCCAAGCGCGCCGCCCGCAGCGGCGCTTGCACCATCATCGCCAGCGGGCGCGAGGACGATGTGCTCGTGCGGCTGGCCAATGGTGTGTCGATCGGAACCGAGCTCACGTCCCGGCATCCCGTGCTGACGGCGCGCAAGCAGTGGCTGGCCGATCACCTGCAGTTGAAAGGTCGCCTGACGGTGGACGCCGGGGCCGTGCTCGCGCTGCGCCGCGAGGGCAAGAGCCTGCTGCCGGTCGGGGTGTTGCAGGTGCAGGGCGAATTCGCGCGCGGGGACGCGGTGTCCTGCGTGGGGCCGGATGGGCAGGAAGTGGCGCGCGGCCTGGCCAATTATTCGAGCGCCGAGACGCGCCAGATCGCCCGCAAGCCCAGCAGCGAGATCGCCGCAACGCTGGGCTTCATCGAGGAGCCCGAGCTGATACACCGCGACAACCTCGTGGTGCTTTGACGGGCCGCCCTAAGGCGGCTGCGCGGGCCGATGACCGCCGCTCTTCCTTAAGGAGAAGGGCCACGGTCGGAGGATCCGCGCCGATCAGGACTTGCGCTGGTCTGCGCGGAACACGTACTGGGACAGCTCGGACAGGGCTCTCTGGTAGACGACCCGCTTGAACTCGATCACGGCGTCCTCGGGAATCCAGTAGTCGTGCCAGCGCCAGGCGTCGAACTCGGGCTTCTCGCTGCGGCGCAGGCAAACGTCGCACTCACGGCCGATCAGCCGCAGCAGGAACCAGATCTGTTTCTGCCCGCGGTAGTTGCCACGCAGGTCGCGTCGGATCCACTGCTCAGGGACCTCGTAGCGCAGCCACTCCCGCGTGCGCGCCACGATCCGCACCTGTTCCGGACTCAGTCCGATCTCTTCGTACAGTTCGCGGAACATGGCCTGCTCGGGGGTCTCGCCGTGCTTGATTCCCCCTTGCGGGAATTGCCAGGAGTGCTGCTTTGCGCGTTTTCCCCAGAATACCTTGTTGTGGTCGTTGAGCAGGATGATGCCGACATTCGGGCGGTAGCCTTCCTTGTCCAGCATGCCATCACCTGAAGCTATATCATCTGGCGCCAATTATAGGAGCCGCAGGGCGCGGCTCAAATGCGATCCGAGCGGCCTAATCGGCCGCTTTTATTCGAAATTTACTCGTCGAAAGTCCGCCACGCGATGCGAGCCTCGCAGTTCCTGATTTCGACGCTGAAGGAGGCGCCGGCCGACGCCGACGTCGTCAGCCAGCAGCTGATGCTGCGTGCAGGCATGATCAAGAAGCTTGCGGCCGGCATCTACACGTATATGCCCCTTGGGCTGCGCTCGATCCGCAAGATCGAGGCGATCATCCGCGAGGAGATGAATCGGGCCGGCGCCATCGAGTTGCTGATGCCGGTGGTGCAGCCGGCCGAGCTGTGGGTGCAATCCGGGCGGTGGGACAAATACGGGCCGGAACTGCTCAGGCTGAAGGACCGGCATCAGCGCGATTTCGTCCTGCAACCGACTTCCGAGGAGGTCGTTACCGACATCGCGCGTCAGGAAATCCGCAGCTATCGGCAACTGCCGCTCAACCTGTATCACATCCAGACGAAGTTCCGCGACGAGCGCCGGCCCCGCTTCGGCGTGATGCGCGGCCGCGAGTTCACGATGAAGGATGCCTATTCCTTCGATCGCGACCTGGACGGCGCGCTGCGCAGCTACGACATGATGTTCGCAGCGTACGAGCGCATCTTTGCGCGGATGGGCCTGACCTTTCGAGCCGTCGCCGCCGACACCGGCGCCATCGGCGGGACGCGCTCGCACGAGTTTCAAG
>DASWFL010000052.1:0-3833 GCA_036394255.1 Steroidobacteraceae bacterium | reverse complement strand
CCCGCCGGGCCGGCCGCCGGTGGCGGCGCGCCGCCCGCTTCGGTGGGCTCCACGGGCATGCCCGGCTGCACCTTCTGCAGGCCCTCCACGATCACGCGGTCGCCCGGGTGCAGGCCGTCTTCCACCAGCCATTGATCGCCGATGGCGCGCGAAACGCGCACCGCGCGCGTCTCGACCTTGTTTTCCGCGCCCACGACCAGCGCGGTGGCCTGGCCCGAGGCGTCGCGCGTCAGGCCGATCTGCGGGGCCAGCAGGCCATCCGGACGCACGCCCTGGCTGATGATCGCCTTGACGTACATGCCCGGCAGCAGCGTGCGCGTCGGGTTCGGAACCAGGATGCGCAGCAGCAGGCTCCCGGTCGCCTCATCGATGGTGACATCCTCGAACTGCAGCGTGCCCTGTGCGCCGTAGTCGCTGCCATTTTCGAGCAGGATCTTCGCCGGAGTGCCCGCGCCGCCCGCCTTGAGCTTGCCGGCCTCATTGTCCTGCTTGAGCGCCAGCCATTCGCTGCTGGACTGGCTGACGTCCACATAGATGGGGTCCAGCTGCTGCACGGTGGCCATCGCCCCGGTCTGGTTGGCCGTCACCAGGGCCCCCTGCGTGACGGCAGACTTGCCGATACGGCCCGTGATCGGGGAGGTGATGCGCGTAAATCCCAGATTGACGCGGGCGCTGGCCAGTGCGGCCTCGGCTGAGGCCACGCCGGCCTCGGCCTGGCGCAGCTCGGCCACCGTCGTCTCGTTGTCCTGTGCGCTGACGGCGTCGATCTTGCGCAGCTCCGCGGAGCGGCGCGCCCGGAACTGGGCGGCCTCGAGCGTCGCCTGGGCATTCTTCAGGGCGGCCGCGGCACCGTCGGCTTGGGCCTGGTAGGTCCGGTCGTCCAGCTCATAGAGCACCTGTCCGGCCTTCACCGCACCGCCTTCGGTGAACAGACGCCGGTTGACGATGCCGGTCACCTGGGGGCGGACCTCGGCGACGAGAAAGGCACTGGTGTGGCCCGGCAGTTCCCGTGTCAGCGTCACGGCCTGGCTGCGCAGGGTGACCACCTTGACCGCCGCGGCCGGGTAGCCGCCGCCCGGGTTGTGCGAGGCGCCGCAGGCGGCCAGCAGGGCGGCACCGAGCATGGCCAGGGCGGTCGCGGGGATAAGGGTCTGCTTGGGTGCGCGCATGGAGCGATTCCCTGGGACTGCTCTTGGAGGAGTTCCGGACCCGCAGCGACCGGATTTTTTGGAGTTCAGATTCAAAATATAGGGGGCCTAACCCTTGGGCGCAAGCCATGAGCTTACACGGGCGGATCCATGTCGAAGGCATTGACCCCGGAGCGCCGGGCGGTAATATCGGGGGCACATGACAGAGCGGTGATCGGGCGCACCTCACCGCGAGTCTCCGGACTTATGAGTGATTGTCCCCGCCTGAGGGGGCGAGGGGCTGGCTGTCGCTTGTGCGCAGGGCTCCTGCGCGGGTGTCCGGAGCAGAGGAATCATGGCCGAGCAGAAAATCCGACTGGGACCTCCACCACAGCAGGGTCTGTACGACCCGCGCCGCGAGCATGAGGCCTGCGGCGTCGGCTTCGTCGTGGACATCAAGGGCCGCAAGTCCCATCGCATCGTGCAGCAGGCCATCACCGTGCTGCGCAACCTCGATCATCGCGGCGCGAGCGGCTGCGAGGCGAACACCGGCGACGGCGCCGGCGTGCTGCTGCAGATGCCGCACCGCTTCCTCACCGAGGCCTGCCGCAAGGCGCGCATCGCCCTGCCGGAGGCGGGCCAGTACGCCTGCGGCCTGGTGTTCCTGCCCCGCAACCCGACGCGGCGCCGCAAGCTCGAGGAGCACTTCAGCCACATCGTCCAGTCCACCGGCCTGACCGTGCTGGGATGGCGCTCGGTGCCGACCGACAATTCGATGCTCGGTGAGACCGCGCGCGCCAGCGAGCCCTTCATCCGCCAGGTGTTCATCGGCCGTCCTCCGGAGCTGAGCGACGAGATGGCCTTCGAGCGGCTGCTCTATGTGGCACGCAAGCGCGCCTACAGCGAGATCCGCAGCTCGACCATCGACGGCGCGGAATACTGGTACGTCGCCAGCCTTTCCTTCAAGACGCTGGTCTACAAGGGCATGCTGCTGACCGAGCAGCTGGCGCGCTATTTCCCCGACCTGCAGAATCCAGCGCTGGAGTCGGCACTGGCGCTGGTGCATTCGCGCTTCAGCACCAATACCTTTCCGAGCTGGGATCGCGCGCATCCCTACCGCTACGTTGCGCACAACGGCGAGATCAACACCGTGCGCGGCAACATCAACTGGATCAAGGCCCGCGAAGGCCTGTTCGAGTCCGCGCTGTTCGGCGAAAACATGCGCGAACTCCTGCCGGTGATCAATCCGAACGGCAGCGATTCGGCCATGTTCGACAACACGCTCGAGCTGCTGGTGCTGGCGGGCCGCTCTCTGCCGCACGCCATGATGATGATGATTCCCGAGCCGTGGTCGGCCCACGAGAGCATGGATGACGCGCTGCGGGCCTTCTACCAGTACCACTCCTGCCTGATGGAGTCCTGGGACGGCCCGGCCGCGATCGCCTTCACCGACGGCAGGCAGATCGGCGCAGTACTGGACCGCAACGGCCTGCGGCCCTCGCGCTACTACGTCACCCGCGATGATCTGGTGGTCATGGCCTCCGAGGTCGGCGTGCTGGATATTCCGCCGCAGGATGTGGTGCGCAAGGGCCGCCTGCAACCGGGGCGCATGTTCCTGGTCGACACCGAGCAGGGCCGCATCATCGAGGACGAGGAGATCAAGCGCACGATTGCGCTCGAGCGTCCCTACCGCCAGTGGCTGGATGAACATCTGGTCACGCTCGATCAGCTGCCGCCGGCCGGTGAGCTGCCGAGGGTCGATCACGACACGCTCCTGCAGCGCCAGATCGCCTTTGGCTACACCTTCGAGGACCAGCGTCTGCTGATCGACCCGATGGGCCGCAATGGTGTCGAGGCCGTGGGTTCGATGGGCGACGACACGCCGCTGGCGGCGCTCTCTTCCCGGCCGCGGCTGTTGTACGACTATTTCAAGCAGCTGTTCGCACAGGTCACCAACCCGCCGATCGATTGCATCCGCGAGGAGCTCATCACCTCCAGCGAGATGCTGATCGGCGCCGAGGGCAATCTCCTGCAGCCCCGCCCGGCCGACTGTCGCCAGCTCGAGCTGAGCGGCCCGGTGCTCACCAATGAAGACCTGGCACGCCTGCGCCGCATGGACCTGCCGGGCCTCAAGGTCGGTCTGCTGCCGCTGCTGTTCCGCGTGACGCGCGGCGAGGTCGGGCTGCTCAAGTCGATGGAGGAGCTGCGCATCATGGCGCGGCGCATGATCGAGGAGGATGACGTCAGCGTGCTGATCCTCAGCGATCGGGGCATCAATCGCGATTTCGCCCCCGTGCCGGCACTGCTGGCCGTGGCGGGACTGCACCACTATCTAATCCGCGAGGGCATGCGTACCCGCGTCAGCCTGGTGCTCGAGACGGGCGAAGCGCGCGAAGTGCATCATTTCGCGCTCCTGATCGGCTATGGCTGCAGTGCCGTCAACCCCTACCTGGCCTTCGAGACCATGGACGGCATGATCGGCGACGGGCTGCTGGTCAACGTCGATCACCAGCTGGCCTGCAAGAACTTCGTCAAGGCCGCCGCCAAGGGCGTGATCAAGGTGGCCTCGAAGATGGGCATCTCGGCCATCCAGAGCTATCACGGTGCGCAGGTATTCGAGGCTGTGGGTCTGCGCCAGGATCTCGTCGACGATTATTTCACCGGCACGGCCTCGCGCATCGGCGGTATCGGCATCGACGTGGTCGC
>DASWFL010000051.1:0-5470 GCA_036394255.1 Steroidobacteraceae bacterium | reverse complement strand
GGGCGAACAATCGCTCGCACTCCTCGCCCGTCATCGCCATGACGATCGACACCGGCTGATCGGTCAGTTCGAAGAAGTGCGCCGCGTGTACGTGATGGTGCTGCCCCAAGCCCTCGCTGGCAGGAAAGACCGTCGCGCCGCGCAGACCCAGTTCCCCCGCGAGGTGCACCAGCCAGTCCGGCAGCGCTCGTCCATGATGGCGGCGATTCTGCTGCGTGAAGAACGTGACCTGGAAGCCGTTCATAGTCGACTGCTCCATCGTGATCGGGTTAAATTCGGACCGGCTCCCGGGCACGCCCGGCAGCCATTATCGGCCATTGGAGAATTCCATGAAGCGCTCTGCTGCGGCACTGTGGTTTGGCGACCTGCGCACCGGCGACGGCTCGCTCACGACGCACAGCGGGGCGCTCGAACAGACGCCCTACTCCTACGCCAACCGCTTCGACAAGGAATCACCGGGCACCAATCCCGAAGAGCTGATCGCGGCGGCGCATGCCGGCTGCTTCACGATGGCGGTATGCGCGGCGCTGAGCCGGGGCGGATTCAAGCCCACGCGCCTGTCCAGCCAGGCGGAGGTGAGCCTCGAGCAGGTCGAGGGGACCTGGACGATTACCCACTCCCACCTGCAGATGCGCGCCGTCGTGCCTGAGATCAGTGCCGAGCGCTTCGCGGAAATCGCCGCGGACGCCAAGCTGAACTGTCCCGTGTCGCGCCTGCTGCGCGCCGAGATCACTGTGGATGCGCAACTCGACACCAACCGTTAGGACTCCGGATTCAGCTGGTGCGACGCAGCGCCATGACGGTGGCAATGCCCAGAATGGTCAGTACCACCGAGCCGACGACGTGCAGGGCAATCTCGGCACCGGCCAGCACCAGGCGGCCCTGCTGCAGCAGACGCGCCACCTCGGCCGAGAAGGTCGAAAAGGTGGTCAACCCGCCCAGAAAGCCCGTGATCAGCAGCAGCCTCAGCTCCGGACCCAGGCCGATCGGCAGCGCGAGGGCCTCCATGGCGATGCCAATGAGGTAGCCGCCGACGAGGTTGGCCGCGAGCGTGCCCGGTGGAATGGAGGGGAACAGACCGTTGAGGCCCAGTCCCAGTAGCCAGCGCAGCACCGCGCCGAGGGCTGCGCCCACGCTGATCAGGGTGAGGGAGTTAAGCATGGGCGCATTCCGTTCTATGATGCGGGCATCGTCCCCCGAAAGCGCGCCAGACATCAAGGCCGGGGCACTCCCGTGGTCCACTCGATGATTCCCTCCGTCCTGCACGACCAGCTCATCGCCCTGCCCGAGACGCGCGAGCTCGATCTGTTCGCCGCGCTGCTCGAACGCCGCGGCGCCCGCGTGCTGCGCGCGCCCCTGGTCGCGATCCACGACGCCCCTGATCCACAACCGGTGCTGCGCTGGCTCCGCGCGTTTTCCAGCGGCAGCTTCCAGGAGCTCGTGCTGATGACGGGCGAGGGTCTGCGGCGCCTGGTGGGCTGCATCGCCAGACACGAGCCGGGACTGCGTGCCCCCTTTCTCAGCGCGCTCGCCCAGGCGCGCAAGATCACGCGCGGGCCGAAGCCGGCGCGGGCGCTGCGCGAGCTGGGCCTCAGCCCCGATCTGGAAGCCGGCGAGCCGACGACGGCCGGCGTCATCGGCACGCTCAGCCCGCTCGAGCTGCGCGGGCACGTGGTCGGCGTCCAGCTCTATGGCACGGAGCCCAACTTGCCCCTGCAGGACTTCCTGCGCGGTGCGGGTGCCGAGGTCCGCACCGTGGCGCCCTATGTCTACGCCGACCAGAGCGCCGATGCGGCGGTACTGGAGCTGCTCGCGCAGCTGGCCTCGGGCGCCGTCGCCGCGATCGCCTTCACCAGCAGTTCGCAGGTCGAGCGGCTGTTTGCGGTGGCGGGCGCTGATCAGGTGCGATCAGCGCTGGCAGCGACTGAAGTGGCGGCGGTGGGTCCGGTGGTGGCCGGCGCGCTGCGCCAGCGTGGCGTCGTGGTCAGCGCCATGCCCCAATCCTCGTGGTTCATGAAGCCCCTCGCGGCCGAATTGGCGAGGCTCCTCGGCGGCGGCGCAACCGAGGGCGGGCCGCCGGATTGATCAGCTGTACAGGCGCTGCAGAAAGCCGAGGAACTGTTCGAATTCGGCCCGCGTGAAGCGGCCGGCCATCTGCCGTTCCAGCGCGCGGACCTGCGCAATCAGCGCCGCCAGTTCCGTCGCGCCGCGGACGGTGAGAAAAATGCCCTGGCGACGGCGGTCGCGGGTCGAGCGCTGGCGGTCAAGCAGTCCCACCTTTTCCAGCCGATCGAGCAGCGCCACGATGCTCGCCTTGTCAATGCCCAGATGCTTGCCCAGCTCGATCTGCGCGATCCCGGGGTTGGATCCGACGAGCACCAGCAGACTGAACAACCCGGGCCGGATGTTGTTCTCGCCAAACTGGGCGGCGTACTTGCGCCAGGTGCACAGTTGCGCGCGCCGCAGGTTGTAGCCCAGCAGGCGCGGCAGACACCCGAGGTCGACTCTGGCGTCGTGAGCGCGTTCCGACCGGCCGGCCGCCGATCGTCGTGGGCGTGGAGGGGTCAAGGCCAACCGTTCGCCCGTCGCAATGGCCGCCATGTCTGCTCCCGCCCGGTTTACATTGCAAAATTGCGCCTTGCCAAAAGTATAGATTCGTTATTGTTGTACCTGCAAATGGTTGTGCATTTTGCACTGCATTCAAGTGCCAGCGCGCGCTTCACCGGTCAGCGTAGCGACCGGTCCGTAACTCTCGGGGCGGCGGTCGCGGAACAGAAACCAGCCATCGCGCCGGCGGCGCAGTTCCTGGCGGTCGAAACGCGCCACCAGGACCGCTTCATCGGCGTCGCCCGCTTCGGCGAGCAGCGCACCGGTCTGGTCGGCGATGAAGGAGCTGCCGTAGAACCTGATGTGCGATTGCTCCGGGTTGCGCCGCGGCCGCTCCACGCCGATGCGGTTGGCCGCAATCAGTGGCATCAGGTTCGCGGCGGCGTGTCCCTGCTGCACCCGCTGCCAGTGGCGTCTGGAATCCACCGGAGGCGCCGGCGGCGGCTCGCTGCCGATCGCGGTGGGAAACAGCAGCAGTTCGGCGCCCTTGAGCGCCATGATGCGCGCGCTCTCCGGAAACCACTGGTCCCAGCAGATGCCCACGCCGATGCGCCCGACCTGCGTGTCCCAGACGCGAAAGCCGGTGTCACCAGGGCTGAAATAAAACTTTTCCTGGTAGCCCGGGCCGTCCGGGATATGCGTCTTGCGGTACACGCCCAGGTTGCGGCCGTCGGCATCGATGATGGCCACCGAGTTGAAATAGGCGTTGTTGCCGCGCTCGAAGAAACTCACCGGCAACACGACGCCGAGTTCGCGGGCCAGCGCGGCGAAGCGCTGCAGCAGGCGGCTGTCGCCAGCCGCTTCGGCCAACTCCAGGTGGGCCGGATCCTGCTCGATGCAGAAATACGGCGTGGCGAACAGCTCCTGGAGCAGCACCAGCCGCGCTCCCTGCGCCGCCGCCGCGCGCACCAGGCGCTCGGCCTTGTCCAGATTGCCCGCCAGATCCCAGCTGCAGGCAAACTGCGTCGCCGCTACCACCACTTCGCCCTGGATTGCACTGCTCGTCATGGCTACCGTACTCCCTCGTGTCCGCTCCGCACCGCCGCGGTGATGCTGACTGCCGTCTGCAGCGCGCGCATGCCGTCCTCGCCCGTGACCACCACGGCCCGCTCGCCCCGGCAGCTGGCCAGGAAGGCCTCGATCTCGGTGCGCAGGGCGTCTCCTGGCTCGAAAGACTGCTCCTCGATGCTCACCGGGAGCCGCGCCGCCCCGTCCTCGACCGCCTGCTTGCGGATCACAGTCAGGAGCTTTTGCTGCAGGTCCAGGGACAGATACGCGTCGTCCTGGAAGATCCGCAATTTGCGTTCGGTCTTGAGGCTGACGCGGCTCGCCGTGGCGTTGGCGACGCAGCCATTGTCGAAGCGGATGCGTGCGTTGGCGATATCGATCTCGGAGGAAAAAACCGGGGTACCGATGGCATCGATTCGCGCGATGCCGCTGCCGACGATGCTCTGCACGATGTCCAGGTCATGGATCATCAGGTCGAGCACCACGTTGACGTCGGTGCCGCGCTCGCGAAACGGCGCCAGCCGATGGCATTCGATGAAGCGCGGCGCACGCAGGAGCGGTTCCGCCGCGACGATGGCGGGGTTGAAGCGCTCCAGATGGCCGACCTGCAGCACCCGCTGCGCCTGCCGCGCCGCCGCAATGAGCTCCTGCGCCTGCAGCACGGTCTCGGTGATGGGTTTCTCCACCAGCACATGCGCACCTGCGTGCAGAAAGGCCCTGGCCACCTCGAAGTGCGTCGGGGTCGGGGTGACGACGCTGACGGCATCGACCCGGCCGAGCAGTTCGCGGTAATCCCCGCAGTGACGCGTGCCGAGCTCCGCCGCCAGCGCTGCTCCGGCCTCCGCCTGGGTATCGACGACGGCAGTGAGCGTGCAGTCCGGCAAGGAGACATATTTCTGCGCATGAAACCGGCCCAGGTATCCGACACCGACGACGGCTACTCGCAGCTTGTCCATGAACGGTATTATGCCCGCATCGGCCGGGGAAGCCTGGCCTGCCACGCGCATCATGGGGAACTCGGCATGTCGACACTGCGGCAGTTCTGGCGGCACTACCGGCGGACCAGCGGTGCGAAGCATGAGCTGCTGGCGCTGGGCCTGAGCCTGGGACTCGGCGTGGTGGTGGTGCCGGCACTGGTGTGGATCGTGGGCTCGTGGAAGCTGGGCCCCTACGCCAATGGCGGCCCGTGGGCCCTGTGGCGCGATTTTATCGTCGCGCTGTTCCACGGATCGGTCCCCTATTGGCTGGTTGCCCTGGGCCCCTACTTCGGCCTGTGGCTGCTGCGCGCGGCACGCATTGCCATCCATCGCTAGGCAGGCGCGACGCCGGGCCGAGGGATTTGGCTCAATCTGTCGATTGCGTCACAGATTCGGGACCGATGCCATCTTCTGTGAACTGCCCGGCGCGGGCATCGTGGCGGTATCGCCGCTGCATTGGGTCCAGATCACGTGAGCGCAGAGAGCCGACCGGATATCGCCAGGGACGCCCCGCAGCGTCCGTCGGGCCTGCAACGCAGCGGACGCGAGGCCGTGTTGCTCAGCATCAAGCAGGCGTTGGTGACCTCGCGCCTGACCCTGACCGAACAGGACGCCGGTGCCGACCCCTATAACAGGCGCCAGGGCCCGAACCCCGGCTCGCTGTGGGCGCTTCGCAACCGCTGATCAACTCAGGCCGGCCAGTAGAGCCAGCCCAGCAGCGCGAGCAGGATCAGCAGTGCCCCATGCGTCAGGTGGCGCCATGGCCGCTGGCGCAGTTCACCGACAAAGCTGCCCGCCGATACCCCCGCGAGTGACCAGGACCAGAACAGGCCCTTCAGGAGCGGCGCGTGCTCGCCGGCGAGGCGGGCCGAATACTC
>DASWFL010000050.1:0-7560 GCA_036394255.1 Steroidobacteraceae bacterium | reverse complement strand
CGCTGCTCACGGCGAGCTGCGGCGTCAGCGTCGTCAAGCACGGCAATCGCGCCGTCTCCAGCCGCGCCGGCAGTGCCGACGTGCTGGAAGCCCTGGGCCTCACCCTGCCGCTGGATGAAGTGCGCGCCGGCGAATGCCTGGCCGCCACCGGTTTCACCTATCTGTTCGCGCCGCATTACCATCCGGCAATGAAGAGTCTCGCACCGGTGCGCGCGGCCATGGGCGTGCGCACTGTGTTCAACATCCTGGGGCCGCTGACCAATCCGGCGGAACCGCCCTTCCACCTGATCGGTGCTTTCGATCTGCCGACCGCCGAGCTGATCGCGCAGGCACTCGCCGGCATGGAGATCGAGCGGGCGCTGGTCGTTCATGGAGCGGAAGGCTGGGATGAGCCGACGCCCTGCGGGCCGTTTACCGTGTTCGACGTGCGTGGCGGAGCCGTCAGCCGTGAGCAGCGCTCGCCCGGCGATTACGGCCTGGCCGCCTGCGGCGTCGCCGATCTGGCCGGCGGCGATGCCGCTCATAACGCCCGGTTGTTGCAGCGGGCGCTCTCGGGCGCAGAGCGCGGTCCGCAGCGCGACGCGCTGCTGCTGGGCGCGGCACTGGCGCTCGAGGTGACCGGCGTCGAGCCCGCACCGCGGCTGGCCGTGGCGCGCGCCACCGCCGCGATCGAATCCGGGGCGGCCGCCGCTCTGCTCTCGAGGCTGGCGCAGTTCGGCGCCGCGGGACGGGGCTGAGCAGGCGCCATGGCAGCAGGGGGCAACGGGATCGATTTCCTGCCCGCCATGGCCGCGGCCAGTCGCGCCCGGGTGGAAGCCGCACGCGCCACACTGGATGAGACCGAGCTGCGGGCGCGGGCGCTGGACAGCGCCGTGCCGCCAGCGCTGCAACTGTCCTCGCGGCGCTTCGATCTGATCGCCGAGGTCAAGTTCCGCTCCCCCACGAGCGGGCAGCTGCGCGAAGGCAGCGAGAGCAGCGTGCTGGCGCGCGTCGCCGGTTACGCCGAGGCGGGCGCGGCTGCGGTATCGGTGCTGACCGAACCGAGCCGCTTCGATGGCTCGATGCGCCACCTGGAACTCGCGGTCCGCGCACTGGCCGGCCGCATTCCGGCGATGCGCAAGGACTTTCTCGTCGATCCCTACCAGATCCTCGAAACGCGGCTGGCGGGTGCGGGCGGGGTGCTGCTGATCCTGCGCATGCTCGAGGAGGCGCAGATCGCGGCGCTGCTCGAGTGCGCCCTGGAGTTGAAACAGTTCGTGCTGCTGGAGGCCTTCGACGAGGCAGATATCGAGCGGGCGGCCCTGTTCGTGAATCAATATCGCACGGCAGGGCAATTGCTGGTGGGCCTGAACTGCCGCGATCTGCACACGCTCAAGGTCGTGCCCGGCCGCCTCGAGCAGCTGGTGCGCACGCTCCCCGACAGCGTGCCGCGCGTGGCCGAGAGTGGCGTCGCCACGGCGGCGGACGCCGGCCGGATCGCCGTCGCCGGGTATGAGCTGGTGCTGGTCGGCACGGCGCTGATGGAGGCCCTGGAGCCGCTGCAGCTGGTGCGGGCCATGCTGAGCGCGGGGCGCAATGAACGTGCGCGGCGCTCATGAGCGGGTGGATCAAGATCTGCGGGCTGAGCAGTGCCGAGGCGGTGAACGCCGCGCTGCAGGCCGGCGTCGACGCGATCGGCTTCGTGTTTGCGCCCTCGCCGCGCCGGGTGTCGGCAGAGCGGGCGGCGGAGCTGGCGCTGGCGGTGCGCCAGCGGCTGACCTGCGTGGCCGTCACGCAGCATCCGGGCCAGCAGGAGGTCGATGCGATCGTGCAGGAGTTTCATCCTGATCTGTTGCAGTCCGACCTCGATGATTTCTCGCGGCTCCGCCTGCCGCGGCGCCTGGCGCGCCTGCCGGTGGTCCGCTCCACGGACGCAGCGTTGCCGAGCTACCCGGTGCGGATGCTCTTCGAGGGCAGCCGCAGCGGGAGCGGCGAAACGGGCGATTGGTCGCAGGCCGCAGCGCTGGCCCGGCAGACGCGGCTGATACTGGCCGGCGGACTGCACGCGGGCAACGTCGCAGCGGCGATTCATGCCGTGCGCCCCTTCGGAGTCGATACCTCGAGCGGCGTGGAGACGCGCCCGGGCCTGAAGAGCGCGGAAAAGATCGCCGCATTTGTAAAGGCCGCGAGACTGGCCTTCAGCGAGATCGAAGCATGAAAGCAGAGCTCGAACCCGCCGGGCGCGAGCGCGCCCTGGCGCAACTCATCGCCGGGGATTTTCCGGACCGGCACGGACGCTACGGGCCCTTCGGTGGGCGCTACGTGCCCGAGACGCTGGTGCCGGCCCACGAGCGGCTCGAGGCCGGCGTCCAGCGCTGGCTGGGCGATGTGGAATTCCAGGCGGAGTTGCAGCGCGAGCTGCACAGCTGGGTGGGACGGCCGACGGCCCTGACGCAGGCGCCGCGGCTCTCGCGCCGCTGGGGCGCCGAGCTCTGGCTCAAGCGCGAGGATCTGGCGCACACCGGTGCGCACAAGATCAACAACGCGATCGGACAGGCCCTGCTGGCGCGGCGGCTGGGCGCGAAACGCGTCGTGGCCGAGACCGGCGCCGGCCAGCACGGGGTGGCCAGCGCGGCGGCCTGTGCGCGCCTCGGATTGCCCTGCACGGTGTACATGGGCGCCGTGGACATGGAGCGCCAGGCGCCGAACGTCGGGCGCATGCGGCTGCTGGGCGCCACGGTGATCAGCGTCACGAGCGGCGATCGCACGCTGCGCGCCGCCATCGACGAGGCGATGCGCGACTGGGTCACCGATCCGAGCGGCACCTATTACCTGCTCGGCTCCGCGGTCGGCGCGCACCCCTACCCCTACCTGGTGCGCGAGCTGCAGAGCGTCATCGGGCGCGAGGCGCGCGCGCAGCTGCAGGCGCAGGCGGGCGGACTCCCGGACGTGGTCATCGCCTGCGTGGGCGGCGGCTCAAATGCGATCGGCCTCATGCATCCGTTCATCGCCGATCGCGGCGTCGCCCTGCTCGGCATCGAAGCGGGCGGGCGCGGCGCGGGCCTGGGCGAGAATGCCGCCCCTCTGAGCCACGGCCGTCCGGGCGTACTGCACGGCAGTTATTCGATGCTGCTGCAGGATGCGGACGGGCAGATCCAGGAAACGCATTCGGTCTCGGCGGGCCTCGACTATCCGGGGGTCGGCCCGGAACACGCCCTGCTGCTCGCCTGCGGCCGCGTGCAGTATGAGACCGCCAGCGATGCCGAGGCGCTCGCCGCGGTGCGCGAGTGCTGTGAATGCGAGGGCATACTGCCGGCACTGGAAAGTGCGCATGCCCTGGCCGGTGCGCGGCGCTGGGCGAGCGCGCATCCGGGCCAGCGCGTGCTGCTCGGACTGTCCGGCCGCGGGGACAAGGACATGCTCACGCTCACGCAGACGCTGCTGGCAGCGCCGCCGGCCGGGGCCGGCTGATGCTGCCGCGCGAACGGCTGGCCGCGGCCATTCGTGCCGCCGCCGCGCCGGGCGAGCCCGCGCTCGTCGCGTTTCTCACCGCCGGCTTTCCGCGGCGCGCCCAGTTCGGCGAACATCTCGCCGACGTCGCCGCGGGCGCCGACGTGGTGGAGATCGGCGTGCCCTTCACCGATCCGATGGCCGACGGCATGACCATCCAGCGCTCCAGTCATGCGGCGCTGAGCCAGGGCGTCACCCTGCAGTGGATATTCGAGTCGCTGGGGGCGATGCAGCGGCCGGACCGGCCGCTGCTGCTCATGAGTTACCTCAATCCCCTGCTCAGTTTCGGATTTGAGCGCCTCGCGACGGCCTGTGTGGGCGCTGGTGTGTGCGGACTGATCGTGCCGGACCTGCCGCTCGACGAAAGTGGCACCCTGCGCGCCGCGCTCGATCCGCACGGACTCGCGCTGGTGCAGATGGTCACGCCCGTCACTCCGGCCGCGCGCCTGGCGAAGCTGTGCGCAGCCAGCCAGGGCTTCGTCTATGCCGTGACCATGACGGGCACGACCGGCAAGTCCGTCGAACTGCCCGCCGACATGCTGGATTATCTCGGGCGCGTGCGGGCGCTGGCGCAGGTGCCGGTGTGCGCGGGCTTCGGCATCCGCTCGCGCGAGCAGATCGCGCGGCTGCGCGGCTCGGTCGACGGCGTGATCATCGGATCAGCGCTGGTCGAGGTGCTCGAGCGTGGCGAATCAGCGCGGGACTGGCTGGCCTCCCTGCGCCCGCAGGCCCGGTGAGCGCGTGCAGCTGCTCACCATCGCGCCCCGCTTCTGCGGCCCGCCCGGCACCGCGAACGGCGGATACGCCTCGGGCCTGCTGGCGCAGCACGCCCGCCAGACCGTGCGGGTACGGCTGGTGCGCCCGATCCCGCTGGGGACGCCGCTCCAGGTCGCTGTTCGCGATGGTGGCCGCCTGGAGCTGCTCCACGACGACAGCCTGATCGCCAGCGCCGAGCCGGCGGAATTGACGCTCGAGGTGCCACGCCCGCCGGAGTATCTGGCCGCCCTCGAGGCCTCGCGCCATTACACCGGCTTCAACGACCACGCCTTTCCCGGTTGCTTCGTGTGCGGACCGGAACGTGCGCGCGGCGACGGCTTGCGCATCTTCGCCGGTCCCTGGACGCCGGAGGCCGGCGGCGATACGGCTGGAGCCGCCGCGCAGCGCGTCGCGGCGCCGTGGGTGCCCAACCTCGCGCTCGGGCTCGACGACGGCAAGGTGCGGCCTGAATTCATGTGGGCGGCGCTCGATTGCCCGGGCTACTTTGCCGCCCGCGCCGATCGCGTGGCGATGCTGCTCGGAGAGTTCACGGCTCACGTCGATCGCCGCGTGCACGTGGAGGAGCCCTGCGTCCTGATCGGCTGGCGCATCAGCGCCAGCGGCCGGAAGTACGAAGTGGGAACCGCGCTGTTCGACGAGGACGGCGAGCTGTGTGCGCGCGCGCGCGCGTTGTGGATCGAGCCGCGCTCGAGCTAGCCGGACCGCTCGCGCCAGCGCGCGCTCGCCATGGCGAGGAGGCCGGCGCCGATCAGCAGCGGCCCGGGCAGGAGCGGGGCGATGTCCAGGCCGACCCACAATATTCCGCCCAGCAGCAGGACGGCGCCGAGCAGCAGGCGGTCGCGCCGCCGGTGATCGGCACTGAGGCGCGCCTGCAGTGCCGCGAGGCGCGCGCTGTCCGCCGGCCCGCGTGCGCGGCCGTCCTGTGCGCGCTCGATACCGGTCCTGGCCAGCGCGGGCAGCGCGCTCAAGGCATCGATCAGATCCGGCAGCCCACGGCGCAGCTCGCGCAGCAGCGCGCGCGGGCCGGCACGCTCCTGCCGCCAGGCACGCAGGACCGGCGCCGCGGTCTTCCAGATATCGAGCTCCGGATAGAGCTGGCGCCCCAGGCCCTCGACGTTCAGCAGCGTCTTCTGCAGCAGTATCAGTTGTGGCTGGATCTGGCCGTCAAAGCGTTGCAACGCCGCGAAGAGGCGCAGCAGCACCGTGCCGAATGAAATCTCGCGCAGTGGGCGATCGAAGATCGGCTCGCAGATGGTGCGCACGGCCGACTCCATCTCCTCGACCCGCGTGTGCGCGGGGACCCAGCCCGCCTGGAGGTGCAGTTCGGCCACGCGCCGGTAGTCGCGATCGAAGACCGCGAGGAAATTCTCCGCGAGGTAGCGCTGGTCGCGCAGGGCGAGGGTGCCCACGATGCCGAAATCCACCGCGGCATAGCGCGGCTGCGCCGGGTCGTCGGTGAGCACGAAGATATTGCCGGGGTGCATGTCGGCATGGAAGAAATTGTGCCGGAACACCTGGGTGAAGAAGATCTCGACGCCGTTTTCCGCCAGGCGGCGAAAGTCCGTGCCGCGCGCCCTCAGGGTGGCCAGGTCGCCTACCGGCACGCCGTGGATGCGCTCCATCACCATGACCTCGGTGCGGCACAGATCCCAGTGCACTTCGGGCACGTAGAGCAGCGCGGAGCCCGCAAAATTGCGTTTGAGCTGCGAGGCATTCGCCGCCTCGCGCATCAGGTCCAGCTCGTCGATGATTGTCTGCTGGTACTCGCGCACCACTGCCGCCGGCTTCAGCCGGCGCGCCTCCGGCCACCAGCGCTGCGCCAGGGCGGCGAGCGCGTGCATCACTTCCAGATCACGCTCGATCTGCGCGCGCATCCCGGGGCGCAGGACCTTCACGATCACTTCGCGTCCGTCCAGCCGGCGCGCCACGTGCACTTGCGCGATCGAGGCGGCGGCCAGCGGCTCGCTGTCGAAGGCCGCGAACAGCGCGGCGAGCGGCTGGCGGTAGCTGCGCTCCAGGCTGGCGCGCGCTTCACTGCCCGGAAAGGGCGGTACGCGGTCCTGAAGCTTGGCGAGTTCATCGGCGATGTCGGCCGGCAGCAGGTCGCGCCGCGTCGAGACCGCCTGGCCGAATTTCACGAAGATGGGCCCGAGTTCCTCGAGCGCGAGGCGCAGGCGTTCGGCCCGCGTCGCGCCGCGCCGCCGCTGGAACCAGGTCCAGGGCGACAGATAGAACAGGAAGCGCAGCGGCCGGTACAGATGCGTGGCACGCACGAAATCATCGAAGCCGTGGCGGACCAGCACGCGCTGGATCTCCAGCAGCCGGCCGAGCACGCGCACTCTCATGGCCGAGCCCTCTGCGTCCCGAGCCGCTCGAGCTGCGCGTGCAGCGTAGCGGCACGCGCCTCGGCGCGCTGCAGCTGCGCGCGCAGCGCCTCGACGCCCCCAAGGAAACCCTCCGCCTCGGCACGCGATACCAGATCGCGGCTCTCGTGCGCCAGGTATTCGGCGGAATTGCGCAGCAGTGAGGCGCCGGCCGCCCGGCCCCAGTCCTTGACCTGGGCGAAAGCGCGCACGGCCAGGTGCGCATTCATGCGGCCCAATGCGCCACCCAGGAGGCTTTCGAAATTCGGGCGCAGGAGCCGGGCAAGTTCCAGGAACTGCTGCGCGAGCGCCTCGTCACCGCTGCTGCTGAGGCCCGCGCTGGCGAGCGCTGCGTCGGAGTCGCCACCGGCCAGGGCGAGCAGCGCGAGCGGGCTGCCGCTTACCGTGACGTCGGCCGCGGGTTGCTCGTCACCGGCCTGGACGCTGGCGCACTGGAGCGAGCCGGCGCTGGCCGTCAGCAGCAGCTGCACCGGGAGGCCCGTGGCGCCGATCTTGAGCCGCCGTCCCTCGAGCGCCAGGCAGAGCGCGCGCGCGCGCGGCGATGCGGCGAGCCCACGGTCCAGCATGCCGGTGAGTGGCGCGGCGAACATTCAGTAGCGGTAGCCGCGATGCACGGCGACGATCCCGCCCATCAGGTTGTGATAGCGGCAATCCTCCAGCCCGGCGTCGCGCAGCATGCCGAGGAGCGTTTCCTGATCGGGATGCCGGCGTATCGATTCGGCCAGATACCGGTAGCTGTCCGCATCGCCCGCCACGACCCGGCCGAGCAGCGGCAGGAGCCGGAAGGAATAGGCGTCGTACACTTCCGCCAGCGCTGCCGAGGTGGGCCGGGAGAACTCCAGCACCAGCAGCTGGCCGCCGGCCTTCAGCACGCGGCGCATGGCAGCGAGCGCACGGGGCTTGTCGGTCA
>DASWFL010000049.1:0-14586 GCA_036394255.1 Steroidobacteraceae bacterium | reverse complement strand
CTCCTGCCTCAAGCTGGGTGTCACTTCGGCGGTCGTAATGCGGCGCATGACCGCCGTTTCGCCCTACCGCTACTGGCACTATTTCGATGCCTATCCGCCCGGCTTCCTGCGCGCGGTGTATCGCGGCAACGGCATCCCGCTGCCCTGGGGCAACATGAGCCTGGTCTCCGACCCCTGCCCGCGCTGGGCCGTGTTCCGGCTGCTGCGGGCCGCGCCGTTGCCGAAGCACCCGACGCACCGGCCGATATCGCAGATCTCGGTCATGCACGACGGCCGACGCGCGCGCCTGTATTGCTGCCATTCGGTGCTGACACGCGACGCGGCGCGCGCGCTGCACGTGCAATCGGTGGGCGTCGATCTGCTGCCGGCGCTCGACGCGCAGGGCTACGACGGCGACGGGATCGTCGCGAGCGTGTCGGAGGCCTGCCAGCGCGGGGGCGGTGATGCGGCGATTCCGCTCACCGCCGCCGCCGCGCTGCGCTCCGTGGCCCAGGTACTGAACATCCACTGGATCGCCGATGCGCTGGACTCGCCGGCCGGCGTGATCTGCCCGCGGAGCGGTGCCTGCCCGCGCACGCCACGCGCCTGCGGCACTGCCCGGGCTTGAATTTTCGACAGGTCGACGCCAGATTGGAGCGATGGCCGAGCGTACGCTGCTGAAGCTGATTCCCGCGCGCGACACCTCCGACGGTGCCGGCGTTCGCCTGCGCCGGCGCGCTCTCAGCTGGCGATTCGATGGCGCTGTGGGCGGGGGATGAGGAAGCGCGCGCACTGCTGCTGGTCGCGCGCCCGCTGCGCGAACCGGTGGTGCAGTACGCGCCCTTCGTGATGAATACCCGTGCCGAGATCGAACAGGCGCTCGCCGATTTTTCCAGTGGCGAGTTCACCCGCTGAGCGCAGCTAGGCGCGCTGGCCGAGCAGCTCGAGCAAGGCCGGCAAGGAAGTCACCGGCGCCGAACACTGGCTGCCCTGGCACACGTAGGCGGCGCCGCCCGGAAGCGCGCGCTTGGCGGCGAGGGCGGCAGGCAGCGCCGCGTCAGTCTGCGCTGCGTCAGTCTGCGCCGTGTCCGTCTGCGCCGCATCGCCAGCCGCAGGAATCGCCAGCACCACGCGCCGTGGAGCGTAGAGCGCGGCGAGCTGCCGGCGCCAGGGCTCGATGATCGCGTCGGGGCCGCGCAGGATCACGAACTCGGCAGGACTCAGAGCCTCCTCGAGCGCCTGCAGCAGGCTGGCGTGTCCGGGCGGATAGTCCTGCATGGCCTGCCAGGCGGCGCGCAACGTGCGCTCGGCCGCCGCCAGGTAGCGACTCTCACCCAGGAGGAACCCCAGCCGCTGCAGCACGATGGCGGCGATGCCATTGCCGGCGGGCAGCGCCTCGTCGCCGAAGGACTTCGGGCGGCTGATGAGCGTTTCGTGATCCGCAGAGGTGAAATAGAAACCGCCGTTGCGCCCGTCGGCGAAGGCAGCGAGGACGACCTCGAGCAGTTCACAGGCGAATTGCAGCTCGCCGGCGTCGAAGCGCACGGTGGCGAGCTCGAGGATGGCGTCGGCCAGGAACACGTAGTCATCGAGGTAGGCATTGAGCCGCGCTTCCGCGCCACCGCTGGTCGCCAGCAGGCGGCCGCCACGCCAGTGCTGCGCGCGCAGGTAGCGCAGTGCCCCGGTGGCCGCATGCGCCAGGTCGGGGCGATCGAGCACGCGCGCGGCGGTGGCCAGAGCGCGGATCGCCAGCGCATTCCAGCTGACGAGGATCTTTTCGTCCCGCTCCGGATGCACCCGCCGCTCGCGCAGGGCCAGCAATTTGGCGCGGGCCGAGGCGAGGAGCGAGGCGAGCTGTGCCTGGCTGCCGTGGCCGGCCTGGCCCAAGGCCTCGAGCGGCTGGGCCACGACCAGATGATGGGCGTGGTGCTCGAAATTGGGCGGCCGATCCAGGCCATAGTGGGCGGCGAACACGGTGTATTCCTCCCCACTGAGCGCTGCCCTCACCGCGACCTTGTCCCAGACGTAGTAGCTGCCCTCGACTCCGCCGGCGTCGGCATCGAGGCTGGAGTAAAACGCGCCACCGGCCGCGCGCAGCTCGGCGAGCATCCACTCGGCGGTGCGGCCGGCAATCTCCCTGTACAGGGCTTCGCCGGTGGCGCAGGCGGCCTCGGCATAGACACCGAGCAGCAGCGCATTGTCGTAGAGCATCTTCTCGAAGTGCGGGATCGCCCACTGTCCATCGACGCTGTAGCGGTAAAAGCCGCCACCGAGCTGGTCGAACAGACCCCCTTCGGCCATGCGCGTCAGCGTCAGGGTCGCCATGTACAGGGCCTGCAGATCCGGCACGTCGGCGCCGGCGCTGGCGTGCCAGTCACGGAGCGAGCGCTGCACCAGCGGGGCGTGCGGAAATTTCGGTGCACCACCGAACCCGCCCCATTCGCGATCGAAACTGCGTTCCAGCTGCGCGCGGCAGCTGCGCAGGGGCGCGGCATCGAGGTTCTGCGTGCCGGGCGCCGGTGCGGGCTGCAGCTCATCGAGCGCGCGCGCCACGGCCAGCGCACTGCTGCGCAATTCCGCTTCGTGATCGCGGTAGTAGTCGGCGACCTGCGTGAGCAGTTCCTGGAAGGAGGGCAGGCCGTGACGCCGCTCGGGCGGAAAATACGTGCCACCGAAGAACGGGCGCTGGTCCTCAGGCATCAGGAACATGGTGAGCGGCCAGCCACCGCCACGGCGCGTCAGCATCTGGTGCGCCAGCTGATACAGGCGATCGAGGTCGGGGCGCTCCTCGCGATCGACTTTGATGTTGACGAAGCGCGCGTTCATGAGCGCCGCGGTGGCCTCATCCTCGAAGGATTCGTGGGCCATGACGTGGCACCAGTGGCAGGCCGCGTAGCCAATCGACAGCAGGATGGGCCGGCGCCCGCTCCGGGCCAGGGCGAGCGCCGCCTCGCCCCAGGGGTACCAGTTGACCGGATTGCCCGCGTGCTGGCGCAGATAAGGACTGGTTTCTGCCGCCAGCCGGTTGCTGTGGCCTGACTCAGGCATGGCTCAGGGGCGTGCGTCGCACATTGAGTAGAATGGGCACTATACGCGAGAGCTGAGCAGCCATGAGCGCAGACCATCCCATGCCGGCGGTAGCCGGAGACGCACCGCCGGGCGCTGCCGAGCCGGCCCTGCCGCGGCTGCGACTGAAGCGAGGCGAGGATCGCCGGCTGCGCGCCGGGCACCTGTGGGTCTACTCCAACGAGGTCGATATCGCGGCCACGCCGCTGACGGCCTTTGCGCCTGGCGCCCACGCCAGAGTGCAGGACTGGCGGGACCAGTTCCTGGGCTACGCCTACGTGAACCCGCACGCCCTGATCTGCGCGCGCCTGCTCAGCCGCAGCCCCGTCCAGCCGCCGGATCGCTCGCTGCTGGTGCATCGGCTGAAGGTGGCCCTGGCGCTGCGCGAGCGGCACTACGCGGTGCCGCATTACCGCTGGGTTTTCGGCGAAGGTGACGGCCTGCCGGGCCTGGTGCTCGATCGCTACGGTGAGGTGATCGTCGGCCAGATCGCCACGGCCGGCATGGAGGCACTGCGCGGTGAGATCGAAGCTGCGGTCGAGAAAGTGCTTGCGCCCCAGGCACTGGTCTGGAAGAACGACGGCGGTGCGCGCGATCTGGAGCAGCTGCCCCGGCAGGTGATCACGGGGCTCGGCAAAAACCCGGAAGAACTGCAGGTCATCGAGGGCGTCCTGCAGTTCCGCGTGCCCTTCTCCGCAGCCCAGAAAACCGGCTGGTTTTACGATCAGAGTGCCAACCGCGAGGTGTTCCGGCGCCTGCTGTGGCCGGGCGTGCGCGTGCTGGACCTGTGCAGCTACAGTGGCGCCTGGGCGATCACGGCCCTGCGCTGCGGGGCGCGCGAGGCCCTGTGCGTTGATTCTTCCGAGGCCGCACTGGCGGCTGCCGAGGCCAATGCCTTGGCCAACGGCGTGGTGGTCCGCACGCGCCGCGGCGACGCCTTTGAGACGCTCGATGAGCTGCAGCTCGAGGGCGAGCGCTTCGATGTGGTCGTGCTCGATCCGCCCGCCTTCATCAAACGGCGCAAGGATCAGGCGCGTGGCGAGGCGGCCTATCGCAAGCTCAATCAGCTGGCCATGCGGCTGCTCGAACGCGATGCGTTGCTGGTGAGCTGCTCCTGCTCGTTTCATCTCACCGGTGACGATCTGGTCCGCCTGATCCAGGCCGCCGCACGCCACAACAGCCGCTTCGTGCAGGTGCTGGCGGTCGGCGGCCAGTCGCCCGACCACCCCATGCACCCGGCGATCCCCGAAACGCGCTATCTGAAGGCGTTTTTTTGCCGGGTCACGCGGGCCTAGGACCCCTCTGAGGGTAGAATTGCCGCCCCGATGCTGACCTATCCGCATATCAATCCGATTGCCCTGGAGATCGGACCGCTGCGCATTCACTGGTACGGCGTCATGTATCTGGTGGCGTTCTCGGCCGCCTGGGTGCTGGCGCGGCGCCGCGCGGCACAGCCGGGCTCCACATGGAGTGCGCGCGCGGTCGACGATTTCATTTTCTACGCCATGCTCGGAACGATCGTCGGCGGGCGCGTGGGTTATGTGCTGTTCTACGGCCAGGCGATGTGGCGCGCCGACCCCTGGTATCCCCTTAAGCTCTGGGAGGGCGGCATGTCCTTCCACGGTGGGTTTCTCGGCGTGCTCGCGGCGGTCGCCCTGTTCGCGCGGCAGGGCGGGCGGCGCGTCTGGGATGTCGCCGACTTCGCGGCACCGCTCCCGGGAATCGGCATTCTGGCGGTGCGCATCGGCAACTTCATCAACGGCGAACTGTGGGGCAAGCCGACCGATGCCTGGTGGGGCATGCGTGTGCGCGAGTCCCCGGGCGAGCCGCTCATCGCCCGCCATCCCTCGCAACTCTACGAGGCTGGGCTCGAAGGGCTGGTGCTGTTCTCGGTGCTGTGGTGGTACACGCGCAGGCCCCGGCCCCGCTACCTGCCCTCGGCGCTGTTCCTGCTGTGCTACTCGATCGCGCGCATCAGTGTGGAGTTCGTGCGCCTGCCGGACGCGCAGATCGGCTACCTGGCCGGCGGATGGCTGACGATGGGCATGCTGCTATCCCTGCCGCTGCTGGCCGCAGGGCTCCTGCTGCTCACGCTGGGCAGCAGGTGGCGGCAGCCTTCCGGCAATTTCCAGACCGCAGCAAGGCCGGGCGGCGGCAGTCCATGAAGGCCTATCTCGAGCTCCTGCGCGCGACGCGCACGCGGGGCGTGCCCAAGGGCGACCGGACCGGTACCGGCACGCTGGCCCTGTTCGGTCACCAGATGCGCTTTGACCTGGGCGAGGGCTTTCCGCTGGTGACCACCAAGAAAATCCACCTGCCGGCGGTGGTGCACGAACTGCTCTGGTTCCTGAGCGGTGACACCAACATCCGCTATCTGCGCGATCACGGCGTCACCATCTGGGACGATTGGGCCGACGCGCAGGGCGAACTCGGGCCGGTATACGGGCATCAATGGCGCAGCTGGAGCACGGCCGACGGCCGCCAGATTGACCAGATCAGCGAGGCGCTGCGGCTGTTGCGCAGCGACCCGGACTCGCGGCGCATCCTCGTCAGTGCGTGGAATGTCGGGGAGCTGGAGCGCATGGCGCTGCAGCCCTGCCATGCGCTGTTCCAGTTCTTCGTCGCCGCCGGCAGGCTTTCCTGCCAGCTCTACCAGCGCAGCGCCGACGTGTTCCTGGGCGTGCCCTTCAACATCGCTTCCTATGCGCTGCTCACCCACATGATGGCGCAGCAGTGCGATCTGCAACCGGGCGAATTCATCTGGACCGGCGGCGACTGCCACCTGTACCTGAACCACATCGGACCGGCCGAACTGCAGCTCAGCCGCACCCCCTTCCCCCTGCCGCGCCTCGCACTGCGGCGGGCGCCGAGCCTGTTCGACTATCGCTATGAGGATTTTGAATTCGTGGATTACCAGTTTCATCCGGCGATCCGGGCGCCGATCGCCGTATGAGCCGTGCCAGACCGGCGTGGTTCCGCGTGCGCCGCTCGGCCGTGCACGGCCTGGGAGTGTTTGCGACCCGCCGGATCCGCCGGGGCACACGCGTCGTGGAATACCTGGGTGAGCGCGTATCCCACCGCGAAGCGGATCGCCGCTACGAGCGCAAGTCCAGCCGCGACAGCCACACTTTCCTGTTCGTCGTCGACCGGGGTGTCGTGATCGACGCGGGCGCCAACGGCAACGAGGCGCGCTTCATCAACCACGGCTGTGAACCGAACTGCGAAGCCGTGACCGAGGAGCGCCGCGTCTTCGTCGAGGCGATCCGCACCATCCAGCCCGGCGAGGAGCTGAGCTACGATTATTCGATCCGGCGCGATCGGGACGATCCGCCGGACATTGATGCGGTTTTCGCCTGCCGCTGCGGCGCCGAGAGTTGCCGGGGGACGATGCTGCGACCGTCGGTGCGGCCGCGATCCCGGCGGGCGCCGCGCAGCCGGATGCGGCGCCCATGAGCCGTCGGCGCCTGTCGTTCGCGGCCACGCTCGGCGCGATTGGTGTCGTCTATGGCGACATCGGCACCAGCCCGCTGTATGCCTTCGAACAGTCACTGAATGCCACGGGCGATTCGCCGCATTCTTCCGTGGCTGTGCTGGGCATCGTGTCGCTGATGTTCTGGAGCCTGCTGATCATCGTGACCCTCAAATATGTCGTGCTGATCATGCGCGCCGACAACGAAGGGGAAGGTGGCATCCTGTCGCTGTTCGCGCTGGTGCAGCGCCGGCTCGAGGAAATGCCGCGCTGGGGCCGGGCGATCATCGCGCTGGCGGTGATGGGCGCCGCGCTATTCTATTGCGACGCGCTGATCACGCCAGCAATCTCCGTGCTGGGGGCAGTGGAGGGGCTCGAGCTGCTCAACGCGGACGCCGCGCACGCTGTCGTGCCGATCTCGCTGACCATCATTGTGCTGCTGTTCGCGATCCAGCGGCATGGGACTGGGCACGTGGGCCGCATGTTCGGCCCGGTCATGCTGCTGTGGTTCGCTGTGCTGGCCTATACGGGCGCGGAGGCGATCCTGCACAACCCGCGGGTGCTGGCCGCCCTCGATCCGCGTTACGGCCTCAACCTGCTCTTTACACACCAGAAGGTGGCGCTGGTGCTGCTCGGCGCAGTGTTCCTGACGGTGACCGGAGGCGAAGCGCTCTATGCCGACATGGGATCCTTCGGCAAGGGACCGGTGCGCCTGGCCTGGTTCGCGGTGGTGTGGCCGGCGTTGCTGCTGAGCTACTTCGGCCAGGCCGCGCTGATACTCACGGATGCGACCGCAGCCCACAAGCCACTGTTTGCACTGGTGGCACCCTCGATATTGCCGTGGATGGTGGTGCTGGCAACACTGGCCGCGATCATCGCTTCCCAGGCAACGATTACCGGTGCCTTTTCAGTCACGCGCCAGGCGGTGCAGCTGGACCTGCTGCCGCGCCTGCGCATACTGCAGACTTCGGCGCACGAGCATGGCCAGATCTACGTGCCGGTGGTCAACGCCCTGGTGTTCGGCGCGGTCTGCATCTTCGTAATTGGCTTCGGTTCTTCGGACGCGCTGGGCAGCGCCTACGGGGCCGCGGTGGCCGGCACGATGGGCGTTACAACGCTCCTGGGCATGGTGCTGGCGGCATCGCGCTGGCGCTGGTCCACCTGGCAGGTGGCCCTGAGCTTCGGTCCGCTGGTACTCGTGGACGGCATGTACACCATTGCCAATCTGGCCAAGTTCATGCAGGGCGCCTGGGTGCCGCTCCTTTTCGCGTCGCTCCTGTTCGGCGTGTTCATGACCTGGCGCTCCGGCCGCCGGCTGCTGCGCGCCGCGCTGCGCGAAATGGCCGTGCCGCTCAAGAAACTGCCGCAACTGCTGGACGGGGTCACGCGCGTGCCTGGAACGGCGGTGTTCCTGGTCAGTGAGCCGCGCTTCGTACCCACCGCGCTGTTGCGCAACCTCGAGCACAACCACGTGGCGCACGAGCGCATTGTCTTTCTCAACATGGAGTTCGTACGCACACCGCGCCAGGACCCGAGCGATCGCGTACGCCTCGACGCCCTGCAGGATGGCGTGTATCTGGTCACCGCTCGCTTCGGCTTCATGGAAACGCCGGATGTTGGCGAAGCCCTTAAGCACTGCCGTGTGCGAGGGCTGAAGCTGTTCAGCCAGGACTGCTCATTCTTCCTTGGCTGGCATCTGGTTGCACCGCGGCCGCGGGCCGGCTACCAGGGATTTCGCCGGCGGATGTTTGCCTGGATGCAGCGGCGCAGCACGCAGGCGGCGGAGTTTTTCCGGATGCCGGAGAAGCGCGTCATAGTGCTGGCGACCCAGGTTGAGCTTTGAAGTTATCGATCATCGCGGCGCTCGCCGACAATTGCGTGATCGGCCGCGGCGGCGCACTGCCCTGGCACCTTCCGGATGATCTGCGGCGCTTCAAGGCTCTGACGATGGGCCATCCCATCCTGATGGGCCGGCGCACCTTCGAGTCGATCGGCAAACCGTTGCCCGGCAGGCGGAATCTGGTGCTGACGCGCGGCACGCGCGTCTTTCCGGACGGCATCGAGCCAGTGGCGAGCCTGGCCACGGCCATGGCTCGCTGCGCCGACGCTGCGCAACTGTGTGTGATTGGTGGGGCCGAGGTCTACGCGCAGGCGATTCCGCTAGCGACTCGTCTGGAACTGACCCGGGTGCACGTGGACGCCCGTGGCGACGTGCGCTTCCCGGAATACGATGCCGCGCAGTGGCGTGAGATTGAGCGCATCGAGCATCCATCGGATGCGCGCCACGAATGGCCGATGACTTTCCTGACGCTGGAACGGATTTGAACTTTTCGCCGGGCGGGCCTGGTCGCTGCGTGCTGGTGACTGCACACCACTTGCACCATTCCGCCAATTAACGGGCTGCGGCTGTGGGATGACGCAAGCATGTCGGGCGGATGCCATTGACCCCGAGCCGTATCGCGCCCCTGACATCCGCCAAACGATCTTGACGGAGTGTCCAGCGTGAAAACGCGAGTGAAAGCCGATCTGTGAAGTCTTGGGCTATTGCTAGCGTCTTGCGCACACAGTGCCATGGCTGCGAACGTTGCACTGCCGGGCGGTCCGTCGCTGCTCATCTATAAGTTAACTTTGCAGTCGGAGACGATTAACTTCTGGGCTTCCGGCCTGGTTCCAGGACTGATCGGCGAAGCCTATCGCAAGTCACATGAGAGATTTTTGGCGGCTCTGCAGTCAGTTGCCGGCCAGGACAAAGAGACCTTAGCACTCATGCGACCCTTCGCGTGCATGAGCATCGAGCCGCTGACAAGTCCTTGTCGTCGAATCGCCGCAACGACAGCCCCTTCACGGGCAAAATCGGAGGCAAGGAAGCTCGCGCGCACTTCTGGTTGGGCGGTACGAACCCTCGTCTCGTTACGGAGCTGAATCGGTCCATAGTGCTGCTCGCCGATCTCTGGTCCGCAACGCTAGCGACGAATGCAACTGGAGTTCTCGCAGGAGATGATTCCGCCCGAAAGTCTTTGCCGCGAGTTCTGGATGTGGTTAAAAGGGACTCAGCGAATTGCAGGACTCTGCACGGCAACTTGCTTGTTGCCAAGGATCTTGGTGACTACCTGTGGTTGGTGTTTGTCACTAACTCCAAGGACTTGCCAAATCAGTTCTTCATTGAACCGCGGTGCGGATTTGACTATTGAAGAAAGCCGGGCCGTCAGGAGTTCCAGGTTTACCGCCTGGAATTGCAGGCAACCACACCCATGGATCACTACACCGCACGTTGAAAGGCCGAAGTGCCGCTTCGCGCTACTTCGAGGACCCAGTAACGTTTGCCTTCTTGGCGGCCCGACGCAGCTGGCACGTGTCTTTTCCTGGGCGAGCGGTGTCCCCATGGACCGCGGGTCATGCCCACCTTGGAGTGATTCCGTCGAATCCCGTACACTGGGACCGATCGGGCCACGGAAGGTCCTGATGACCCATTCAATGAGGCAATACGTACTCTACGGGGCGCTTTTCCTGGCCACGACGCAAGCCATCGCCGCTGATCCAACGTGGATCGCGGACGCCAGAGGCTGCAAGGTTTCAAACCTCCATCCGCTTCCCAACGAATACGTCACCTGGTCGGGTGACTGCCCAGGCGGCTATGCTGAGGGCGGAGGTACGCTCTCCTGGTTTCTGCGTGGCAAGCCTGGTGGAGTCTATCGCGGTGAACTCAAGGGCGGCACTGCCGACGGTCACGGCGTTTATCAGTACCCATCCGGTGCGCGGTACGAAGGCGGGTTTGTCGAAGGCCGCTATGAAGGGCACGGCGTCTACCGATACGCGAGTGGCAGCACATTCGAGGGAGATTTCGTCGCCGGCAAGGCTTCGGGCGCCGGCACGCTGCGACTCAGCAGCGGTGAGCGTTTCGAAACGGATTTCATGGATCCCTACGGTTTAAGCCGCGGCGACGGCATTGAGGGCATCGCCTATGAGCACTACGAGAGATCGCTCCTTGACGGGCATCAGGTGAGACCTCCCGACGCGTTGTATTACGTGTCGTTGCTGAATGTCTGTGTCAATGCACATGGCGTGTATCAATCGGTTGATCTGATCCAGTCATCAGGCGATGTCGGTAAGGATACCTTTGCGGTTCACGCTGCGAAGGTGGGCGATGTGCGACCCAACCTGGTCGACGGCAAGCCCGTGGCGGCCTGTCACATGGAAGCGGTTCTATTCTTTACGGACGCCACGGCCTACGCGGTCAACGCACATTGAGCGGTAGACGGTCGCTACGGCGCCTAGATGCGTTGATGGCGGTCAATTTGCGCCTACAGGCCGCTGTCATCCAGGAGCCTGGCGGCCAGCGCGGAATCGGCGCCGGCGCGCGCCGCCAGCAGCGCGTCGAGCATGGCTTCCTGCAGCGCGCCGCGGCGCAGGGCCTCCGCGTAGGGAACCTCCGCGTGGAACATCACCATCGAATAGCGCGGAATGAAGCGCCCGGGAAAGCGCCGTTCCACATCGAGGGCCAGCTGGCGGCGGGCGGCGAAATCGGGAGCCAGCACCGTGGCGCGCATTTCCTGGTAATTTTCGATGGCCATGGTGGCGATGGCGTCGGTGTTGGGCCGCCGCAGGCGCTCAAAGGCCGGCAGGGCGGTGGCCCAATCGGGCGACTGTAACAGCAGGCCGGCGAGCAGTACGCAGTCCTCGAAGCCGCAGTTCAGTCCCTGGCCATGGAAGGGCACGATGGCGTGGGCCGCATCGCCGATCAGCAGCACGCGTCCGGCCTGCCAGGGCCAGCAGTGGATCGTGCCAAGCTTGCCCTGCGGATTGCGGGCAAATTGCGCCTCGAAATCCGGCAGCAGCGCCAGCGCGTCGGGAAACTGTTCGGCAAAGAACGCGTGCGCAGCCTCCGGCGTCGCCAGCGCCGCGAATCCCGGGTCGCCCTGCGCGGCCAGGAACAGCGTGGCCGTGAAGCTGCCGTCCGGATTGGGCAGGGCGATCAGCATGAAATCACCGCGCGGCCAGATGTGCAGTGCGTGGGGCGGCAGCGCCCACGCGCCGCCGGGCCTGGCGGGAATCAGGAACTCCTTATAGTCGTGCGCGAGCAGTTCCTCGCGCGATTGCAGGACACTGCGGGTTGCCAGGGCCTGGCGCAGCGCCGAGCCCGCGCCATCGGCGGCAATCACCAGCTCGGCGGTCTCTGTACCGGTAGTTCCATTTCCCTCATCCTGCCAGTGCAGGCGTCCTGTCTGCGGCTCGACATCGAGGCAGCGCCTGCCGAAATCCATCCGGATCGCAGGCAGCTCTGCTGCCGCCTCGATCAGCGCGACGTTGAGGCGCACACGGCTGATGGCCTGGATTACCTCGCCCGGGTGCTGCCCGTAAAGCAGCAGGGGACCCTTGCCGTCCAGGTCGTGCAGCTGGCGACCATGCATCTCAACCATCTCGGAGCACAGCCGCGGGAGCAGCCCCGCGCCTTCCAGGGCGGCGAGGCCGCGCGCGGCCAGCGCCAGATTGATCGAGCGGCCACTTTCGGTGGACCCTGAGCGCGGGTCCGCGCGACGCTCGATGAGGCAGATCTCGCCTCCGGCGCGCGCCAGCATGATCGCCAGGAGCGTCCCGACCGGCCCCGCGCCGACGATCACAATCTTGGAAGAGCTCTGCATAGCCTAGGCGAGGCGTGTGGGGCGTCTCACTCCCGCAGCGCCCCGGCCAGCAGCTCGGCCGCGCGCCAGGCATCAACGTAGCGGTTATACAGCGGCACCGGGGCCAGGCGGATGGTGTCGGGCTCGCGCCAGTCGCTGACGACGCCGCGGCGGCCCAGTGCCGCGTGCACGCGCCGCGCGCGCAGGCTCCCGCCGCGTACGCGGATCGAGAGCTGGGCGCCGCGCTGCTCGGACTGCTCTGGAGAAATGATCTCGATCCCGGCGCCGCACCGATCCAGCAGTGCGGCCTGCAGGAAATCGGTGAGTTGCCGCGATTTTGCCCTCAGCCTGTCGATACCGGCGGCGGCGAACTGTGCCAGGGAGGCCAGGAGCGGTGCCGCCGACAGCACCGGTGGATTACTGATCTGCCAGCCGGCGGCGCCCGCCGTCAGTTCGAATTCGCCGCTCATGCGAAAGCGGGTGATTGGATCGCTCCCCCACCAGCCCGCCAGTCTGGGCAGCGACGCATCGAAGCCGTGCCGTTCATGCACGAATGCACCCCCGATCGCGCCCGGGCCGCCGTTCAGGTACTTGTAGCTGCACCAGACGGCGAAGTCGGCGCCGCAATCGTGGAGCGCGAGCGGCAGGTTGCCGATCGAGTGCGCCAGATCGAAGCCCACGCTGGCGCCCACCCCTCGCGCGGCGCGCACGATTTCCGGCAGGGCAAAGGCCTGTCCGGTGCGGTACTGCACGCCGGGCCACAGCACCAGCGCCAGCGCCGCGCCCTCGGCGCCGATGCGCGACTCGATATCCTCGGCGCGCAGCAATTCCTCCCCGGGGCGTGGTTCCAGTTCCACCAGCGCCGTCGCCGGATCGTAGCCGTGCCACAGGAGCTGGGAGATGAGCACGTGGCGATCGGAGGGAAAGGCACCCGCCTCGATGAGGATGCGATGGCGAGCCGTGCTCGGCCGATAGAAGCTCGCCAGCAGCAGGTGCAGATTGATGCTCAAGGAATTCATCGCCACGACTTCATCCGGTAGTGCGCCGGCCAGGGGCGCCAGGAGCGGTGCCAGGCGTTCGGCGTAACCGAGCCAGGCGCGGCGACCCTGCTCATGACCGTGGACCGCGAGCCGTTCCCAGTCCTCCAGTTCCTCCAGCACGCGCGCGCGGGCCTCGAGTGGCGCCAGCCCGAGGGAATGCCCGCAGAGGTAGACCAGGTCGGTGCCGCCGGCATCGCGCGGCAGGGCGAACTGCCCGCGCAGGAAACCCAGCTCGTCAGCACGATCGAGGGCCTGCGCGCGCTCCAGGTCGACGCTGCCGTTCACGCGGGGCTCACCGGATACAGCAGCGGGCGCGATGGCACCGCATCGCCGCCAAGTGCGGGAATCTGCAGACTCAGCAGGTAGGCGCCGTCGGCGACGCGAGCGTCGGCATACACCAGCTCGGTGATCGTGCATTGGGGCCGCCGCACCGCGGCGAGGCTCGTGCTGCCGTCCGCCAGGCCGAAGAACTCGCGGTGCGCACTCAGCCGTCCGCCATCGTCGGCGCGATCGGCGGAAGGTACGTCGAGCAGCAGGTGCTCGATGCCGCGTTCGACCATGAGTGCGGCCGCCGCCACGGACAGGTAGGGCGCCGGATGTACACGGTAATCCCTGCTGCGCTTGGACGGCGGGTTGGGGAGCGTCCGCACGATGAGCGCCTGCGGCCTGAAATCCGGCTTCGCGGGCCAGGCCTGGCTGATCGCCGCACGCGTGATGAGCAGATCGGCCGCGTCCGGCGGGGGGCGGCTGGTCTCGGGCGTCTGCGCGGCGGGTGTCGGCTGCACCGACAGCAGCAGCGCGGGGAGAAATCCCGGCGGAACCACCGTGCGCACCGCGAGCAACTCGCGGGTGAGATGGCCTGCGCATTCGGTATGGGTTCCGTCGCAATGCGGCGTAAGCGACAGGCTGCTGCAGTTGCAGCTCGCGCCGAGTTCGACTCGGCCGCTGAAGCTCCCGCTGGCGAGCGCTGTGATGTGCGCCGCCGGAGCGTCGAACCAGCGCGGCTGGGAGCCGTCGAAGTCGAGCGCGATGGCCAGATCCTGCGCCTGCGTCAGTTCGATGCGAAAGCGGCGGCCCTCGATTTCACACCAGGCCGCGACTGCGGATTCAGCCTGCGGCATCGTCGCTTCCATCCGGTGCCGCCGTGGCTCCAGGGGCCACGGTGCCGCACTTCCGGCAGCGGCGGTGTTCAGGGCGGCTGTAGTAGCGCTCGAAGACCGGCGGGAATTGCGCCTCGATATCCTTGAGCTCAAGGTATTCCTCGTAGAGCAGTGCTCCGCAGTGCTCGCAATACCACTGCAGCCCGTCGCGCTCCCCGGGCCGCCTGGCCCGCTCGATCACCAGGCCCACCGAATGGGCCGGGCGCTGGGGCGAATGAGGCACGCCCGGCGGCAACAGCAGAATCTCCCCGGCG